>NZ_JBEXPJ010000206.1:0-14930 GCF_040611995.1 Lentzea sp. NPDC006480 | reverse complement strand
ACACCCGGTCCCATTCCGAACCCGGTAGTTAAGCCCTTCTGCGCCGATGGTACTGCACTGGTTACGGTGTGGGAGAGTAGGTCGCCGCCGAACTTTACTTCCCTGAAGGGGCTTGTGATCGCGGGGCACAACTACAGTGCTTCGCTCACAGGCCCCTTTCAGCGTGTCCATAGTAGGAGGATTTGGTGTCAAGGTTCGGGGATCGTCCCGGCGACCGTCAGCGTGGCCAGGGAGACCGACCGCGCCATTCCGACGGTGGCCGCCCATCAGGCGATCGCAAGTTCAGCAACAACCGCAGCGACAAGCCGCGCGAGGACCGCGGCGGCTCCCAGCGTGGTGAGGGCTCCGGCGACCGCGACCGCAGCGGAGACCGTCGAGACGACCGCGCCGGCAACCGCTCTGGCGAGCGCAGCGGCTACCGCGGCCAGGGTTCGAGCGACCGCGGCGGCTACCGGGGTGGCGAGCGTTCGGGCTCGAGTGACCGCGGTGGTTACCGCGGCGAGCGCTCGGGTGACCGTCCCGGCTACCGCGGTGGCGACAGCAGCTCCGACCGTGGTGGCTACCAGCGTCGCGAGGGTTCCAGCAGCGACCGCGGTGGTTACCGCAAGGACGACTCGGGCGACCGTGGTGGATACCGCGGCCAGGGTTCCAGCGACCGCGGCGGCTACCGCAAGAGCGATTCCGGTGACCGTGGTGGGTACCGCGGCCAGGGTTCGAGCGACCGCGGCGGCTACCGGGGTGGCGAGCGTTCGGGCTCGAGCGACCGCGGTGGTTTCCGCTCCGACCGTGGTGGCGACCGTCCCGGCTACCGCAAGGACGACTCGAACGACCGCGGTGGTTACCGCGGCGACCGGTCGAGCGATCGTCCCAGCTTCCGCAAGGACGACTCCAGCTCCGACCGTGGTGGCTACCAGCGTCGCGAGGGTTCCAGCAGCGATCGCGGTGGTTACCGCAAGGACGATTCCGGCGATCGCGGTGGCTACCGCAAGAGCGACTCCGGTGACCGTGGCGGTTACCGCAAGAGCGACTCGGGCGACCGTGGCGGCTATCAGCGTCGCGAGGGCTCCAGCGGTGGTTACCGCAAGAGTGACTCCGGTGACCGTGGTGGTTACCAGCGTCGTGAGGGTTCCAGCGACCGTCCCGGTTACCGCAAGGACGACTCTGGCGACCGTGGCGGTTACCGCAAGAGCGACTCGGGCGATCGTGGTGGTTACCAGCGTCGTGAGGGTTCCAGCGACCGTGGCGGTTTCCGCAAGGACGACTCCGGCGATCGCGGTGGGTACCGCGGTCAGGGTTCCAGCGACCGCGGCGGCTACCGGAAGAGCGACTCCGGTGATCGCGGTGGTTACCGCAAGGACGATTCCGGTGACCGTGGTGGTTACCAGCGTCGTGAGGGTTCCAGCGATCGCGGTGGTTACCGCGGTGGCGAGCGCTCGGGTGACCGTCCCGGCTACCGCGGTGGCGACAGCAGCTCCGACCGTGGTGGCTATCAGCGTCGCGAGGGTTCCAGCAGCGACCGCGGTGGTTACCGCAAGAGCGACTCCGGTGATCGCGGTGGGTACCGCGGCCAGGGCTCCAGCGACCGCAGCGAGCGTTCCGGCGATCGGGGCGGCTTCCGTTCCGACCGCGGTGGTGACCGTGGCGGGTACCGCAAGGACGACCGTCGCGACGACCGCGGCAACGCCCGCACCGACGAGCGTTCCGGCCCGCCGCGCGACGACCGTCGTGACGAGCGCAGCCGTGAGCGTGCGGCGCGTTTCCAGGAGCGCGTCGCCGACCAGGAGACCACCGGCACGGACGAGGCCGCCGAGGTGACCTCGGACGCCGCCGAGCGTCCTGGCTACCGCCTGGGCGACGGTGCCGCCGCCACCCGTGCGGCCGCGAGCCGTGAGACCGATGCCGAGGTCGACGTCGACAGCAGTGCGGTCGAGGTCAAGGCCGATGACGAGAGCGGCGCTCCCGCTGCTGACGTCGACGCCGAAGACGACGAGGACACCGACGCCGACGAGGCCGACGACCGTCAGGCCGAGGCCGGCGACGAGCGTGACGACAGCGATGACCGGGAAGACCGCGACGAGGCCCCCGCGCCCCGTGGTGGACGTCCCGAGCTGCCGGAAGAGGCCGACCTGTCGGCCCTCGACCCGGAGATCCGGGCCGAGCTGCGCAGCCTGCCCAAGGGCCTCGCGGAGATCGTCGGCAGGCACCTGGCCGCGGCCGGGCTGCTGATCGACGAGGAACCCGAGCTCGCCCTGGAGCACGCCCGGTACGCGCGCAGCAAGGCGGCGCGGGTCGGTGTGGTGCGCGAGGCGGCCGGCCTGACCGCGTACTTCGCGGACGAGTGGGCCGAGGCTCTCAGCGAGCTGCGGGCCGCGCGCCGGATGATGACCGGACCGGGCCACCTGGCGATCATGGCCGACTGCGAGCGGGCCCTCGGCCGGCCGGAGCGGGCCATCGATCTCGCCAAGGACCCGGCGGTGAAGGACCTGTCGCAGGAGGACGAGATCGAGCTGCGGATCGTCGCGGCCGGTGCTCGCCGGGACATGGGCCAGCTCGAAGCGGCCGTGGTGGCGTTGCAGGGGCCGGATCTCGATCCGGGGCAGCGCACTCCCTACTCCGCGCGGCTCTTCTACGCTTACGCCGACAACCTGGCCGCGGCCGGTCGCATCGAGGAAGCCGTCAAGTGGTTCCTCAACGCCGCCGAGGCTGACGACGAGGGGGAGACGGACGCCGCCGAGCGCGCGTTCGAGCTGACCCAGGACGACACCACCACCTCCGGTGACACCACTTCCGCGGAGGAGATCGGACAGCAGTGAGCGAGACGTTGGTCGACCGGTACGACGCGTTGCTGATCGATCTCGACGGCACCGTCTACCGCGGCAAAGAGGTCGTGCCCGGCGCCGCGGACGAGATCGCGAAAGCCAGGGCCAAAGGCCTCGGAATCCGGTACGTCACCAACAACGCTTCTCGCTCACCGCAGGCGGTCGCGGATCACCTCGTCGAGCTCGGGTTCGAGACGACGGTCGACGAGGTGAGCACGTCCGCCCAGGCGGGCGCGGCCATGCTGGCCGACCGGCTGCCGAAGCGCTCCACCGTGCTCGTGCTGGGCACCAAGGCTCTCGAAGCCGAGGTGTTCAAGCGCGGGCTCATCCCCACCGACACCGCCGAAGGCGCGGTGGCGGTGCTGCAAGGGCTCTCCATGGACCTCGGCTGGCGCGAGCTGGCCGAGGCCGCCGTGGCCATCCGCTCCGGTGCACTGTGGGTGGCGTGCAACGTCGACGCCACGTTGCCCACCGAACGCGGCCTGCTCCCCGGCAACGGGAGCCTCGTCGCGGCTCTCAAGACCGCCACGGGCGCCGAGCCGCTCGTCGCCGGCAAGCCCGCCACGCCGCTGCTCCAGCAGGCGGCGAAGGAGCTCGGGGCGCACCGGCCGTTGGTCATCGGAGACAGGCTGGACACGGACGTTCTGGGCGCGGTGAACGCCGGAATGGACTCGCTGCTCGTGCTCACAGGTGTGTCGACGGATGAAGAGGCGCAAGCGCTTCCGGAAGAGCTCCGCCCCACGTATGTCGGCGCGGACCTGTCGGTACTGCATCGGCTACCGTAAGACCGTGAGCTACCCCCTGCCCGGACCGCCGCCCAACCCGGCCGACGCCATCGACGGCGCGCTGGAGCGGCTCGACGGGCTCGAGAACGTTCCCCTCGCCGAGCACGTGGCGCGGTTCGACGCCGTGCACGCGACGCTCACCGAGGCGCTGTCGAGCATCGAACAGGTGTGATGCACAGTGCCTCGCAGGGTGCGGCTCGACGCCGAACTCGTGCGCAGGGGGCTCGCCAGGTCCCGTGAGCACGCCAGCCAACTCGTCGCGGACGGGCGCGTCACCGTGCGCGGCACCGTCGCGACGAAGCCCGCGACCGCCGTGGAGACCTCCGACGCGGTCGTCGTGAAAGACCTGGACAACGACCCGAACTGGGCTTCCCGGGGCGCGCACAAGCTGATCGGCGCGCTCGACGGCTTCAAGATCGACCCGACCGGCCGGCGTTGCCTGGACGCGGGCGCGTCCACTGGCGGTTTCACCGATGTGCTGCTGCGCAAGGGCGCGCGTCAGGTGGTCGCGGCCGACGTCGGGCGCGGGTTGCTCGACTGGAAGCTGCAGACCGACGACCGGGTCGTGGTGAAGGACAAGACCAACGTCCGCACGCTGCAGCCCGAGGACATCGGCGGGAAAGTTGAACTCGTCGTAGCGGATCTTTCGTTTATCTCGTTGAGGCTTGTGCTTCCCGCACTGGCCGCGTGCCTCGACGAGGAGGGCGACCTGCTGCCGATGGTCAAACCGCAGTTCGAGGTCGGCAAGGAACGTCTCGGTTCCGGTGGTGTCGTGCGCGAACCGGAGCTGCGCGTGGCGGCCGTTCTCGAAGTGACCGAGGCAGCAGCGGAACTGGGCTTGGCCGTGCACGGGGTCGTCGCGAGCCCGTTGCCAGGTCCGTCCGGCAATGTCGAATACTTCCTCTGGCTCCGCAAGGGTGAACCAGTGCCCGCGGAGGAGATGGTGCGCACCGCCGTCGAAGAAGGGCCCCAATGAGGGAAGTCCTGCTGGTCGTCCACACCGGTCACCAGAGCAACATCGATCTCGCCCGGCAGGTGGCCGGCCGTCTCGCGGTCGGGGGCGTCACGACTCGGGTGCTCGACGACGAGGCGCGTGACCTCGGTCCGTCGTGCTGCACCAAGGTCGTGCCCGCCGACGACCACGCGGCCGAGGGCACCGAACTGGTGCTGGTGCTGGGCGGTGACGGCACGCTGTTGCGCGGTGCCGAGCTCGCCCGCCCCGCGCGTGTTCCGGTGCTGGGGGTGAACCTGGGCCGGGTCGGGTTCCTCGCGGAGGCCGATTCGGACGCGTTGCACGAGGCGGTCGGCCACGTGCTGGAGCGCGACTACTTCGTGGAAGAGCGCATGACGCTCGACCTCGTCGCGACGGTGGCCGGTGAGGTCGTCGTGAAGACGTGGGCGCTCAACGAGATCAGCGTCGAGAAGCTGATTCGCGAACGCATCCTCGAGGTCGTCATCGAGGTCGACGGACGGCCGGTGTCGGCGTTCGGCTGCGACGGCGTGCTGTGTGCGACGCCGACGGGTTCGACGGCGTACGCGTTCTCCGCCGGCGGGCCGGTCGTGTGGCCGGACGTGCAGGCGATCCTGGTGGTGCCGAGCAACGCGCACGCGCTGTTCGCCCGGCCGCTGGTCGTGTCGCCGAAGTCGCACGTGGCGTTCGAGATCGAGTCGACGGGCCACCCGGCCGCGTTGTCGGCGGACGGGCGGCGGACGTTCGAGCTGCCCGCCGGTGCGCGGATCGAGATCGTGGAAGGCGCTATCCCGCTGAAGGTCGTGCGGCTGCGCCAGGCTCCGTTCACGGACCGGCTGGTCGAGAAGTTCGATCTGCCGGTGAAGGGATGGCGGGGACCATCGGCAGGCTGATCGCGCCGCTCGGTGCATCGGCACTCGCTCGTTATGGTGCCCGCGAGGAATTGTCGGACTCGACAAGTAAGGTTCGCCCTGTGCTGGCCGAGATGCGCATCAATGGCCTTGGCGTGATCGACGAGGCCACCCTTGAACTAGACCCCGGATTCACCGTCGTGACTGGTGAGACCGGTGCGGGCAAGACCATGGTCGTGACCGGGTTGCACCTGCTCGGCGGTGGCCGTGCGGAGGCGTCGCGCGTGCGCACCGGTGCTGACAAAGCAGTGGTGGAAGGCCGCTTCCAGGCGCCCGCGGGCAGTCCTGCCGCGAAGGTTGCGGAGGAGGTCGGCGGCGAGGCGGACGAGGACGGCTCGCTGATCGCGATCCGCACCGTCGGCTCCGACGGCCGTTCCCGTGCCCACGTCGGCGGCCGCTCCGTGCCGGTCGGCGTGCTGTCCGAACTGGCGGAGCAGCTGATCGCCGTGCACGGTCAGAACGACCAGCTGCGCCTCATGCGGCCGACCGAGCAGCGCGGCGTGCTGGACCGGTTCGCCGGTGACGACGTGGCCGAGCCGCTGCGCGCCTACCAGGCCGTCCGCGAGGAGTGGCTGCGCGTCTCGACCGAGTTGAAGGAGCGCACCGAGCGTTCCCGCGAGCTCGCCCGCGAGGCGGACCTGCTGCGGCACGGCCTGACCGAGATCGACGCGGTCGACCCGAAGCCGGGCGAGGAGGCCGAGCTGCACGACGAGGCTCGTCGTCTGGCCGACGCCGACCAGCTTCGCGAGGCCGCGTCCGGCGCGCAGTTCGCGGTGTCGGGTTCGCTGGAGGGCGATCCGGACAACCCCGGCGCGCTGGGCCTGATCTCCGAGGCGGCGCGGCGCCTGTCCGCGTCCGAGGACCCGAAGCTGCGTGAGATGGAACCGCGGCTGGTCGAGGCGGCGACGCTGCTGGCCGACGTGGGCGCCGAGATCTCCGGCTACCTCGACCACCTGGAAGCCGACCCGGGCCGTCTCGAGCAGGTCCTGCAGCGCCAGGCCGAGCTGAAGTCGCTGACCCGCAAGTACGCGGCGGACGTCGACGGCGTGATCGCCTGGGCTGCCGACGCGCGCTCGCGTCTCGACGGCCTGGACACCTCCGAGGAGGCTTTGACCGCGCTCGCTTCGCGCCGGGACGAGCTGGCCGTAGAACTGGCCGGGTTGGCGTCGCAGGTCACGGCCGCGCGTACCGAAGCCGCGCTGGAACTGGGCAAGGCGGTCACCGAGGAGCTCGACGGCCTCGCGATGCCGCACGCCACGGTCGAGCTCGCGGTTCGCCCTCGTCACGCCGAGACGGGCGACGCGCAGGCGTTGAACGTCGGTCGCTCGGTGCTGCACGCGGGCTCGTCGGGCGTCGACGACGTGGAGCTCCGGCTGATCTCGCACCCCGGCGCCCCGGCCCTGCCGGTGCACAAGGGCGCGTCCGGCGGCGAGCTCTCGCGCGTGATGCTCGCTCTCGAAGTCGTCCTGTCGCACTCCGACCCGGTGCCGACCCTCGTGTTCGACGAGGTCGACGCGGGCGTCGGCGGCCGCGCGGCAGTCGAGGTCGGACGCCGGCTCGCCAGGCTGGCCCGCTCGCACCAGGTCATCGTCGTGACGCACCTGCCGCAGGTGGCCGCCTTCGCCGACCGGCACCTGGTGGTCGACAAGTCGGCCGACGGCACCTTCACGCGCTCGGCCGTGCGCAAGCTGGACGAGACGCAGCGCGTGGTCGAGCTGGCCCGCATGCTGGCCGGCATGGACTCGACCGACACGGGCCGCGCGCACGCCGAGGAACTGCTGGCGGCGGCGAAGGCGGACAAGTCGGCCGCGCCGGTGGTGCGGCGCCGCAAGAAGAAGGCCTGACAGAACACACAGCCGGAGGCCGGCCAGGGCGGTTCACACCCGCCCTGGCCGGTTTTTCGCGTTTCAGGCACGGGCGACCAGCGATCGTCGTGATTCTTCATCTCCAGAACGTGACCGGTGAGCTGCGGATTTCGGTCGTGCCCCGCACCGCCGTGAAGCCGTGGGTTCGGCATGATGGTCAGGTGACCGAGGCCCGGTCAGCGGACGCACACGATGGTGCGGTGGAAGGTGGACCGGATCTGTGAGCACGCGCCGGGTGTTCGGGGCGGTGCTGGTGTTCGTCGCGGCCGGGCTGGCGGTGGCGGCGACGTTCCTCAACGCCTATGCCGTGCAGGTCGATCTGCAGGGGCGGACGCTGCGCTACGAGGCTTCGGCCTGGGTCACCGAGCGGGACGATTTCCGGGGTGCGCTGATGCTCGGGCCCGTCGAGTACGGCGAGCCGGCGGTCGGGGCGGCGCTGGTGATGGCGTTGGCGGCGGTGCTGGCGTTCCGGATTCCGGCGGCGCGCGTCGGGTCGTTGCTCGGGGCCGGGTTGCTGACCGGGGTGGCCTGGTCGGCGGTGTCGAGTGTGCAGGGGATCATCGCGAAGCTCAAAGAGCTCGAGGCGCCGGTGCCGTTCGACATCGAGCAGGGCGACGGGGTGACCATGCTGATCGTCGCCGCCGGGGTGGCCGTGGTGTCGGCGGTGTTGCACCAGGAGTTGCCGCGCCCGCCGAAGGAAGCGGCCGCGGACGGTGTGGTGATCCACCAGATCGAGGCGGACGAGAGCGAGACGCCGCCGTACGGGTTCCCGGTGATCGTGGAACCGCCGAACTCCAAGGAAGAGCCGAAGAGTGATTGACCGGGGGAAGATCGCCGTACTGCTGCAGGTGCTGGGGGCGGGTCTGGCTTTTGCGGGGAGTCTTGAGGCCACTTACCGCACCACGTACCGCTACGACGGGAGAGTGCCTGACCAGGTGATGACCTCCACGCTGTGGTTCGTCACCTCGGAGCCGCTGGACGGGCCTGAACGCGAAGCCTTCTACGCCATGGGCTGGCCGTTGGTCGTCGCCGCGGTGCTGATGGTGGTGGCCGCGGTGCTCACGCTGAGGGGGCGCACGGCGTTCGTCGGCAGGGTCGCGGCGATGGGAGCGGCAGGCGCGCTGGGTGGGATCGTGCTCGCCTACTGGCTGCAGATCCGGCACGAGATCGAGATCACGAGCAACTGGCCTGCCCAGGGCGGGCCGATGGCCGTGGTGGACGTTCTCGCCGGCATGTACGTGTTGATCGCGGGGGCGGTGGTCGGCCTCGTCGGGGCGGCCCTCGCCCAGCGGAAGCAGGAAGGGCGGCAGGAAGAAGAACCGGAAGAAGATGTCGTCGTGCACCAGCTCGTCAGCGACGACGACACGCCACCGTTCGGCATCGCGATCCCGGACGAGCACCAGGAGGCGCGGTGATCGGCAGACCGACGGCGGTCGCGTTGATCGCGGCCGGAGTGGTGCTGACCGCGACGGCGCTGGTGCTGCCGTGGTACTCGACCATCTACGCCGGAGACGTCGAGGTCGTCGTCCGGGCCTGGGGCACCGAGGTCGTCAACAAGCCGGGCGACTGGCCCGCCGGCGACCTCTCGCCCTGGTACGGCGTGCCGATCGCGATCACCGCGGCGTTCCTCACGGCCGGCATCTGGATCAACCGCGCCGCACTGGCCGGAGCCGCCGCGCAGCTGGGAGCCGTCGGCATCACCGCCGCGCTCACGATCTCCGAACGCGGCCACGCCGTCGAGCAGCAGGGCGACTTCGCGCTCGGCTACGGCCTGGTGTTCCTCGCAGCCGGCACGCTCGTAGCTCTGACCGGTGCCATCGCCGCGCAGAAGGAGCCGAAATGAAGCTCCTCAGCGCAGCACTCCTCGTACTGGCAGCCGCCGCAGCGGTCACCGCGACGTTCCTGCCGTTCTCCGAACTGTTGATCAAACTGGCGCCGGACCAGCCCCAGACCGCCTACGTCACCACGGGCTGGAGCACCCACTTCGGTGCCACGAAAGACGCGCACGCGCCGCTCTTCGGCATCCCGATCGCCGCAGCCGCAGCGGCAACGCTGGCAGGCATCCGCTGGCGCAAGGTCGCGTTCGCCGGAGCGGCCGCACTGGCCGGAGCCACCGGCATGCTGTTCGTCTACCTGCTGAACGCGATCAGCTTCCACCGGACCGGCAACATCGCGATCGACCCGAGCCTCGAAGCGGGATTCGGCAACGGCATCTGGGTCCTCATCGGAGCAGCGGTCCTCGCGTTTGGGGCCGTAGTAGTTCACCCCGACGACTGACCTGCGAGAATCGCCCGGCGTGCCTCACCTGTCGCGTGCGCACCGTGAGTCACTATCGGACGCATGAAGCTTTCCGGGCTGCTGAGCCGCTCCAACCACGAACTCCCCGGTGTCACGGGCGTCGCGCGGGTTGATCGGCGCGTGAGCGACCTGGTGCGGCGCATCAGTCCCGGCGATGTCGCCGTTTTCGACCTGGTCGACCTCGACCGGCGCACCGCGGAGGCGTTCGTCGCGGCCGAGGTGGTCGGTGTCGTCAACGCCTCGCCGTCGATCTCCGGGCGCTTTCCCAACCTCGGGCCGGAACTGCTGATCGAGGCGGGCATCCCGCTGATCGACAACGTCGGCGCGGTGGCCCTGCGCGAGATCAAGGAAGGCGTGAAGATCCGCCTGCACGAAGGTGTGGTCTACGCCGGCGAACGCGAGCTCGCCAAGGGGATCGAGCAGAACGCCGAGAGCATCGCCGACGCCATGATCGAGGCGAAGGCGGGCATGTCGGCGCAGCTGGAAGCCTTCTCCGCCAACACCATCGAGTTCCTCCGCCGCGAACGGGCCCTGGTGCTCGACGGCGTCGGAGTGCCCGAGGTGTACGTGCCGATGCGCGACCGGCAGGTGCTCGTCGTCGCAGGTGGACCGTCGCACGCGGAACAGCTGCGCAAGCTCCGCAAGTACATCCGCGAGTACCGGCCGGTGCTGATCGGCGTCGACACCGGCGCGGACACGCTGCACGACGCCGGGTACAAGCCGGACATCATCGTCGGTGACCCCGACGGCATCGGCACCGCGTCACTGCGCGCGGCCGCCGAGGTGGTCGTGCCCGCGCAGACCGACGGCCACGCGCCAGGTCTGCAGCGGATTCAGGATCTCGGCATCGGCGCGGTGACCTTCCCCGCGTCTGGCAACGCGGAGGATCTCGCGTTGCTGCTGGCCGAGGCACACGGAGCGTCCCTGGTCGTCACGGTGGGGCTGCGCGCGACGTTGCGCGAGTTCCTCGATCGCGGGCACTCCGGCTCCAACCCCTCCACGTTCCTCACCCGGTTGAAGCTCGGCAGCAAGCTCGTCGACGGGGAGGCCGTCGCGACCTTGCACCGCAGCCGGGTGTCCATGGGCGTGATCGTCCTGCTGGTGGTCGCCGCGATCGCCGCCATGGCGGCGGCACTGACGGTGTCCGGCGTCGGTCACGTCTACGTCGACATCGTGGTCGACGCGTGGCAATCCGTCGTCAACTGGTTCAAGGGGTTCTTCTCGTGATCACGCTGCGCTACCACATAGTTTCCATCACCGCGGTGTTCCTGGCGCTCGCGGTCGGTGTCGTGCTCGGGTCGACCGCGATCAGCGGGCGGCTGCTGTCCGGCCTGAGCGACGAGAAGAACTCGTTGGCACAGCAGGTGAACGACCTGCAGAACGACCGCAACTCGTTGAACGCCAAGCTGACCGAGGCGGACAAGTTCGCCGCGTCCGTCGGCCCGCTCGCGGTCAAGGACAGGCTCACCGACCGGACCGTCGTCATCGTCACGACGTCCGACGCGCGTCCGTCCGATCGGGACGCTCTGAGCGCGCTGCTGAAGTCCGCCGGCGCCGCAGTCACCGGCGAGATCCAGCTGACCGACGCGTTCGCCGACCCGTCGCGCGCGGACCAGCTCCGCGACCTCGTGGCACGGCTGCAGCCCGCCGGTTCGCAGCTCCCCACGGCCGCCGACCCCGGCACTCGCGCGGGCGGCCTCTTCGGCAAGCTGCTGCTGCTCAACCCCGCCAACAACGAACCGCAGGCCACCGCGGACGAGACGGCCAGCGCGCTGGCCGGGCTGTCCAACGCGGGCTTCGTGAAGGCGACCTCCGGCGTGAAGCCCGCGCAGCTCGCGATCGTCCTCACGGGCGGCGCCGCGATCGGTGACTCGGCGGCGGACCGGGCCTCGACGGTCGCCCGCTTCGCCACGCAGCTCGACCGGTCCGGAGCGGGCGTGGTGCTCGCCGGTGCCAACGGTTCGGCGAACGGCACTGGCGCCATCGGCGTGGTCCGCGCCGACACGAACGCGACGTCGATCCTGTCCACGGTGGACAACTCCGACACCCCGGCCGGCCAGGTCGTCGTCGTCATGGCACTGCGCGAACAGCTGGAAGGCCGCTCGGGGCGGTACGGCGTCGCGGGAAACGCCGAGGCGTCCTCGCCGGGAACCGCCGGCTAGTACTCGGTCGTCCAGTCGCCGGGAAGCTCCTTCACCAGCGACTCCAGCGCCTCCGGCGTACGGGCGCGGGCCCAGAGCCACTGGCCGTCGTCCTCGCGCACGATCACGTCGTCGCGGACGAACCAACGGGTGCCCGGGCTCTGCATCGGCAAGAGCGTGAAGTGGTCTTCGAGCAGGGAGATGTCCGCCTCGGACGTCTCCCTGTCGGCGGTCTCGGCGCCGTCGCGGAACAACGCCTCCGACAGCACCATCTCCACGCACGCCAGCGAGAACCGCGGCAGCCACGGGTCCCAGCGCTCCTCGGACTTGTTGATCAGGTCGAGCTTGATCACCACCGCCGGGTCGTCGTCGCCCAAAGGCGTGCCCCACGCGGCGACCCACTGGTTCTCGTCACGGAAGATCAGCACGTCCTGATCAAGACGTAGTTCGGACGGCGTGAGCAGGCGGTCCTGGTTGCTCGTCAGGTCCGGCCGTTTGCCGAACAACGACAGCGCTTCCTTCAGCGACTCCGGCAGCCGCACGCACAGCTGGTCCTCGGTGGCGGCGAGCTCGGCGCGGCTCCAGCCGTCTAGCGGCCCGATCGGCTCGGCCCACGCGGCGGCGAACCCCTCGATGAAACGCCACGCCGAGGACCGGTCGCGCACGGCTCTTGCGGCTTCCCCTGCCACGTCGAAGGTCACGTGACAACGATTCCTGATCCCGGCCCGTACCGGGGGAACTTCGGGGAAACCCCTCGCTGCGCCGATCGGGTGATGTGATCTGCCGGGTCGTGGTGCGCTGAGTGACCGGCGGCGTGTTAGCGTTATGGCCCGTGGATAGGGGGATTTCGGCCCCCACGATTTTCACGGGAGCCCCGTTGGTGCAGCAGGCACGTACGACCAAGCACGTCTTCGTCACGGGAGGCGTCGCGTCCTCCCTGGGCAAGGGGCTCACCGCCTCCAGCCTCGGCCAGTTGCTCACCTCGCGCGGCCTGCGGGTGACGATGCAGAAGCTCGACCCGTACCTGAACGTGGATCCCGGCACGATGAACCCGTTCCAGCACGGCGAGGTCTTCGTGACCGACGACGGTGCGGAGACGGACCTCGACATCGGCCACTACGAGCGGTTCCTCGCGCGGGATCTGAGCGGCGAAGCCAACGTCACGACCGGTCAGGTGTACTCCGAGGTCATCGCCAAGGAGCGCCGCGGCGAGTACCTGGGCGACACGGTCCAGGTCATCCCGCACATCACCGACGAGATCAAGCGCCGCATCCGCGCGATGGCCGAGCCGGACGCCGACGGCGCAACCCCGGACGTGGTCATCACCGAGGTCGGCGGCACGGTCGGTGACATCGAGTCGCTGCCGTTCCTGGAGGCGTGCCGCCAGGTCCGCCACGACGTCGGCCGCGACAACGTCTTCTTCCTGCACGTCAGCCTCGTGCCGTACCTGGCGCCGAGCGGCGAGCTCAAGACCAAGCCGACGCAGCACTCCGTCGCGGCGCTGCGCAACATCGGTATCCAGCCGGACGCGATCGTGTGCCGCGCGGACCGCGAGATCCCGGACGCGCTCAAGCGCAAGATCGGCCTGATGTGCGACGTCGACACGGACGCCGTCGTCGCGGCCGTGGACGCGCCGTCGATCTACGACATCCCGAAGGTCCTGCACTCCGAGGGCCTCGACGCGTACGTGGTGCGCCGCCTCGGGCTGCCGTTCCGCGACGTCGACTGGACGGTGTGGGGCGACCTGCTGGAGCGCGTGCACAACCCGTCGGAGACGGTGAAGATCGCGCTGGTCGGCAAGTACGTCGACCTGCCGGACGCCTACCTCTCGGTCACCGAGGCGCTGCGTGCGGGCGGTTTCGCGCACCACGCCAAGGTCGAGATCAAGTGGGTGCCGTCGGACGAGTGCCAGACGCCGGAGGGCGCGGCTCGTGCGCTGTCCGGCATGGACGCGGTGCTGATCCCGGGCGGGTTCGGGGTGCGCGGCATCGAGGGCAAGATCGGCGCGCTCAAGTACACCCGCACGCGTGGTGTGCCGACGCTGGGCCTGTGCCTCGGCCTGCAGTGCATGGTGATCGAGGCCGCGCGCAACCTCGCGGGCATCGAGGACGCCAACTCCAGCGAGTTCGAAGAGGGCGGTTCGCCGGTCATCTCCACGATGGCCGACCAGCAGGACGTCGTCTCCGGCCAGCGCGACATGGGCGGCACGATGCGGCTCGGCGCGTACATCGCGAAGCTCACGCCGGGTTCGGTGGTCGCTCAGGCCTACGGCGCGACCGAGGTGTCCGAGCGGCACCGGCACCGCTACGAGGTCAACAACGCGTACCGGGGCAAGCTCACCGAGGCCGGTCTGGTGTTCTCCGGTGTGTCGCCGGACGGGCGCCTGGTCGAGTTCGTCGAGCTGCCGGCCGACGTGCACCCGTTCTACGCGGCCACGCAGGCGCACCCGGAGCTCAAGTCGCGTCCCACGAAGCCGCACCCGCTGTTCGCGGCGTTCGTGAAGGCCGCGATCGACTACCGGGTGGCCGACCGCCTTCCGCTGACGGCCGGAGCTGCCAAGTGAGGCACGACTTCCGCACGGTGTCCAGCGAGGACGTGCACGTCGGGAAGATCCTGGCGTTGCGCGTCGACGAGGTGGAGATGCCCGGCGGCGGCACGGCCAAGCGCGAGATCGTCGAGCACACCGGCGCGGTCGCGGTCGTTGCGGTGGACTCGGCAGGCCAGGTCACGCTGATCCACCAGTACCGGCACGCGCTGGGCCGGCACCTGTGGGAGCTGCCCGCGGGTCTGCTCGACCACGACGGCGAGCCGCCGGTCGTGGGTGCGCGCCGGGAGCTGGCCGAGGAGGTCGGGCTCGACGCGGAGCAGTGGGACGTGCTGGTCGACGTCGCCGCGTCGCCGGGGTTCACCGACGAGGTCGTGCGCGTGTTCCTCGCGCGCGAGCTGTCCGAGGTGGACCGAGAGGTGCAGGGCGAGGAAGAAGCCGACCTGGAGATCCACCGCTTCCCGCTCGACGAGGCCGTCCGCATGGTCCTGGCCGGCGACATCGTGAACGCGTCGTCGGTCGCCGGGCTGCTCGCGGCCCGCGAGGTGCTGGACGGTCGCGCCGAGCCCCGTCCGGCCGATGCGCCCTTCCGCGAC
>NZ_JBEXPJ010000205.1:0-14942 GCF_040611995.1 Lentzea sp. NPDC006480 | reverse complement strand
GCCGTATGCGGAGCTGCCGGGTATCGCCGGTGGCGACAACCGAAGCGGCAACGGCTTCCCCTGGTACCTCAACACCGGGCCGGTGTTCTACAACAAGGCGCTGTTCCGGGACGCCGGTCTGGACCCGGAGAAGCCGCCGACGACGTTCAAGGAGCTCGAGGAACAAGCCCTGAAGCTCGCCCAGACCAAGAAGATCGCGATGCTCGGCCAGACCCCGACCATCGCCGACTTCGGGCTCTACGGGGTGAAGGTGTTCGAGAACGACAAGTTCACCTTCAACGAGCCCAAGGGCGTCGAGTTCGTCGAGAGCTACAAGCGGATGTACGACGCGGGCGCGCTGATCCCCGAGGCGCTCACGCAGAACTACACCGGCTCCGGCACGAAGTTCATGGCCCAGCAGACGGCACTCAGCCCCGGCAGCGCGTACGACCTCGGCAAGTTCAAGTCCGACGCGCCGAGCCTCTACGCGAACATCGGCATCACCAAGCCCATCACGAACACGGGCAGCGCCAACATGTTCCTGCACGGCGTGAGCGTGCCGAAGAGCAGCAAGAACCAGGCGACGGCACTGGCGTTCGGCCGGTTCGTCACCAACGCCGAGAACCAGGTGAAGTTCGCCAAGCTCGCCTCGATCTTCCCGAGCACCAGCAAGGGCGGCGACGACCCGTACTTCACCACGGAGGACGGCAGCGACGAGGCACGCGTGCGCGTCGCGGCGGCCAAGCAGCTCAAGACCGCGGTGAACTACACGCCGGTGCAGTTCAGCGACCAGATGCGCGAAGCACTGCTGCAGCAGCTGGCCGACGCGATGCTCGGCAAGAAGTCGCCGAAGCAGGCATTGGACGACGCCGTCAACGAATGCAACAGGCTGCTTAAGTGACGCACCGCCCCTACACGCCGTGGCTGTTCCTGTTGCCAGGACTGGCCGTCTCCCTCGGGTTCGTGATCTTCCCGTTCCTGAACATGATCGTGCTCTCGTTCACGGACGCGAGCGCGCTGGGCGGCGGCCAGTTCACCGGTGTGGACAACTTCGTGCGGATGGCCCAGGACCCCAAGTTCTGGGTCGCCGCGCGCAACAGCCTGCTCTACATGGTGTGCGTCGTGCCGCCACTGGTGCTGTTGCCGCTGCTGATCGCGATGCTCGCGCAGAAGGTCGTGCCGGGCATCGGGATCTTCCGCACGGCGTTCTTCACGCCGGTGATCGCGTCCGCGGTCGTCGTCGGGCTCATCTGGACGTGGCTGCTCGACAGCCGCGGCCTGGTGAACAGCGTCGTGGAAGCGTTGGGCGGAGCCAGGATCCCGTTCCTCACCGACTCGACGCTGCTGCTGGTCAGTTCGATGATCGTGACGGTGTGGCGCGGCCTCGGCTACTACATGGTGATCTACCTGTCCGCGCTCGCGAACGTGCCCAAGGACCTGCTCGAGGCCGCGATGGTCGACGGCGCGGGACCGGTCAGGAGGTTCTGGTCGGTCACCGTGCCCAGCCTGCGCCCCACCATGGTGCTCATCGCGGCGTTGAGCGCGGTCAACGGGTTCCGCGTGTTCTCCGAGATCTACCTGCTGTCGGGCGGTTCCGGCGGGCCTGGCGGGGCGAGCACCACCCTGGTGATGCTCATCCAGTCCGTCGGCCGCGGCCTCACCGGTGAGGTCGGCTACGCCTCGGCGCTGAGCCTCGTGCTGTTCGTGATCCTGCTGGGCCTGCTGCTGATCACCCTCAAGCTCAACCGCCGGGAGGACCAGCTGTGAAGCGCGCCCACGTCTACCTGGCACTGCGCTACCTCGGGCTGCTGAGCATCCTCGCGATCAGCATCGGCCCGTTCCTGTGGCAGTTCATGACCAGCATCAAGGGACCGAACGAGGACGTCTTCGTCCCCGACTTCATCCCGGACGACCCGACGTTCAGCAACTACGCCGCGGTCGCCGACGTCGTGCCGGTCTGGTCGTTCGCGCTCAACTCGCTCGGCGTCGCGAGCGTCAACGTCATCACCAACTGCCTCGGCGCGGCCATGGCCGGATACGCCTTGGCACGCCTGAAGTTCAAGGGCCGCAGGTTCGCCGCGGTGATCTTCGCCAGCAGCATCCTGGTGCCGTTCGAGGCCATCCTCATCTCGCTGTTCCTGGTGATGCGCGGCCTCGGCCTCACCAACACGCTCACCGGCGTCGTGCTGCCCGGCTCGATCGCCGCGCTCAACGTCCTGTTGCTGCGCAACGCCTTCCTCGCACTCCCCGCCGAAGTCGAGGAAGCCGCGGTCATCGACGGCGCCAACGCGTGGCAGCGCTTCACCCGCCTCGCGCTGCCGTCGGTGAAGGGCACGCTGGTCGTGGTCGCGCTGTTCTCGTTCATGTTCAGCTGGGACGACTTCCTCTGGCCGCTCGTGGTGCTGAGCGACCAGGAGAAGTACACGCTGACCATCGGCCTGGCGTACCTCCAGGGCACGTTCGTGCAGAACCAGCGGCTGGTGGCGGCGGGCACGATCATCGCCGTCCTCCCGCTGATCCTGCTGTTCCTGTTGCTGCAAAAGCACTTCTTCCGCGGAGTCGGAGAAGGCGCGATCAAGGGATGAATGCCAAGTGCGTTTCGGCGTGAACTACACCCCGTCGACCGGCTGGTTCCACCACTGGCTCGACTTCTCCATCGACGACGTCAAGGCCGATTTCGAGTCGATCGCGGGCCTGGGCCTCGACCACGTGCGGATCTTCCCGCTGTGGCCGGTGTTCCAGCCCAACCGCGCGTTGGTGCGTCCCAAAGCCGTCGAGCAACTCGCCCAGATGCTCGACGCCGCCCACGAGACCGGCCTGGACGTGCAGGTCGACGTGCTGCAGGGCCATCTGTCGAGCTTCGACTTCTACCCGTCGTGGGTGCAGACCTGGCACAAGCGCAACATCTTCATCGACCCGGACGTGATCAGCGGGCAGCGGTTCTACATTCGCACGCTCGCCGAAGCCCTCAAGGACAAGCCGAACTTCCTCGGCTTCACCCTGGGCAACGAGGTCAACCTGCTCACCGAGTCGAACCCCTGCACGCCCCAGCAGGCCGGCGAGTGGATCGACACCCTGCTCGCCGAGTGCGACCAGGCCGCTCCGGGACTCCCGCACGTGCACTCCGAGTACGACGCCGTCTGGTACGAGAGCGAGCACGAGTTCCTGCCCGAGCACGCGGCCAACAAGGGCGCGATGACCACCGTGCACTCGTGGGTCTTCAACGGCACGGCGCAGCGCTACGGCCCGATGTCGCCCGAGAGCGTCCACCACGCCGAATACCTGGTCGAACTGGCCAAGGCGCACGCGAAGGACCCGAACCGCCCCGTGTGGCTGCAGGAGGTCGGCGCCGCCCAGCCCGAGATCAGCGCCGAGCAAGCCCCCGCGTTCGCCGAGCAAACGCTTGCGAACGTGCTGACCTGCCAGAACCTCTGGGGCGTCACGTGGTGGTGCTCACACGACGTGGACCGCGCGTTGGTGGACTTCCCCGAACGCGAGTACGAGTTGGGGTTGCTGACGACGGAACGCAAGGTCAAACCGCTCGGGGAGGCGATCGCCCGGATCGTGCGCGAAGCGACACCACAGCCCGTCGAGCGCACGCCGATCAAGCTGCACGGCGACCGGCCCTCGTGGGGACCTGGCGGCGCTTTCTTCGACGAATGGATGACTCTCGCGCGCAAGGGCGTGCGGGCCTCGATCGAGCTGGGGTGAACTAGTGCACGACGAACGCGCGCTGCTGGAAGAACGACTCAACCGCACGCTGAAGGAACGCATCCGCCCGGCGATCTACGGCGAGACCGCACCGCTCGACCTGGCCGTGTGGACCGTGCCGGACGAGCCCGTCCCGGTCGCCGAAGCCCTCGCCGCGACCTACGAACCGGCCGCGGTCGGCGACGCCTGGGGCGCGCCCTGGAGCACCAGCTGGTTCCGGCTGACCGGCAGCGTTCCCGAGGCCTGGCAGGGCAAGCAGGTCGAAGTCGTGCTCGACCTCGGCTTCACCCACCCCGGCCCCGGCTTCCAGTCCGAGGGCCTCGCCTACAACGCGGCGGGCGAGCCCGTCAAGGGCATCGAGCCGCGCAACACCTACCTGCCCGTCGACGGTCGCGAGGTCCTCTTCTACCTGGAAGCGGCCGGCAACCCGACCATCCTCGACTTCCACCCGTTCCTGCCGACCCCGTTGGGCGACAAGGAAACCGCGGGCACCGACCCGTTGTACAAGATCCTCAAGGCCGAGCTCGCGGTGTTCCAGCCGCAGGTCTGGCACCTGATGCTCGACATCGAGGTGCTCCAGTCGCTCATGAAGGAACTGCAGGACCACGACCCGCGCCGGCACAAGATCCTGCACGCGCTGGACCGGGCGATGGACGCGCTGGACCTGAACGAGGTCGCCGCCACCGCCGACCTGGCCCGCGCCGAACTCGAACACGTGCTGTCGTTGCCCGCCAGCGCATCAGCTCACCAGGTCTCCGCGATCGGCCACGCGCACATCGACTCCGCCTGGCTGTGGCCGCTGCGTGAGACGGTCCGCAAGTGCGCCCGCACCTTCTCGAACGTCACCAAGCTGATGGACGAGTACCCGGACTTCTACTTCGCGTGCTCGCAGGCGCAGCAGTACGCGTGGATGAAGGACCACCACCCGCACGTCTGGGACCGGGTCCGCGAGAAGGTCCGCAGTGGACAGTTCGTCCCGGTCGGCGGCATGTGGGTCGAGTCCGACACGAACATGCCCGGCGGCGAGGCGATGGCCCGTCAGCTGGTGCACGGCAAGCGCTTCTTCCTGGACAACTTCGGTGTGGAGACCGAGGAAGTCTGGCTGCCGGACTCGTTCGGCTACAGCGCCGCGCTCCCCCAGCTGATCAAACTGAGTGGATCGCGCTGGTTCCTCACCCAGAAGCTGTCGTGGAACCAGATCAACAAGTTCCCGCACCACACCTTCTGGTGGGAGGGCATCGACGGCACCCGGATCTTCACGCACTTCCCGCCGGTCGACACCTACAACTCCTCGCTGTCCGGTGAAGAACTCGCCCGCGCCTCCCGCCAGTTCGCCGAGCACGCCAAGGCTTCCCGTTCGCTGGTGCCGTTCGGCTACGGCGACGGCGGTGGCGGCCCCACCCGCGAGATGATGGAGACCGCGCACCGGGTCGCGAACCTGGAAGGCTCGCCCACGGTTCGCGTCGAACCCCCGCGCGACTTCTTCCAGGCCGCGCAGGACGAGTACCCGGACGCACCGGTGTGGGCGGGTGAGCTGTACCTGGAGAAGCACCGCGCCACCTACACCACGCAGGCCAAGACGAAGCAGGGCAACCGCCGCAGCGAACACCTGCTGCGCGAGGCCGAGCACTGGTCCACCGCGGCGGCGCTGGCAGGTCACGAGTACCCGTACGACGAGCTCGACGCGTTGTGGAAGACCGTGCTGCTGCACCAGTTCCACGACATCCTGCCGGGCAGCTCGATCGCCTGGGTGCACCGCGAGGCCGAGGCCACCTACGCCCGTGTGGCGAACGAGCTGAAGTCGCTCACGGCGAAGGCCATCGACGCGATCAAGGGCGACGGCAACGACGAGATCACCTTCGACGTGCTCGGCGGCGACGCGCCCAAGCCGTTCGTGGCGCCCGAGAACGGCGTGCTCGACAACGGCAGGCTCCGCGTCACGATCGACGCCGACGGCATCGTCCTGTCCATCCTGGACCTGGAGCACGACCGCGAGGTCCTGCCGCCGCACGGGTTCGCCGGCATGCCGCAGCTGCACCGCGACAACCCGAACCAGTGGGACGCCTGGGACATCGACCCGTTCTACCGCAACTGGAAGGCCGACCTGATCCCGTCCGAGCGGATCGACGCGGCTGACGGTGTCGTGGTGCGGGCGAAGTTCGGCAACTCGGTGCTCACCCAGACCATCCGGCTCAGAGAGGGCGCGAAGCAGGTCGACTTCGACACCGAGGTCGACTGGCAGGAACGCGAGAAGCTGCTCAAGATCGCCTTCCCGCTCGACGTGCGGGCCGAGGTCTCCACCGCCGAGACCCAGTTCGGGCACCTGCACCGCCCGGTGCACACCAACACCTCGTGGGAAGCCGCCAAGTTCGAGATCTGCGCCCACCGCTTCCTGCACGTCGGCGAACCCGGCTACGGCGTCGCGGTGGTCAACGACTCGACCTACGGCCACGAGGTCACCCGCACCACCCGCGAGGACGGCGGCACCACCACGACCGTCCGCCTCTCGCTGCTGCGCGCACCGAGGTTCCCCGACCCGGAGACCGACCAGGGCGAGCACCGCTTCCGCTACGCCCTCGTGGTCGGCGCGGGCATCCCGGAGGCCATCGACGCCGGATACCGCATCAACCTGCCACCGCGGACCGTGCAGGGCTCGACCGCACCGGAGCCGCTCGTGCGGACCGACAACCCGGCGGTCAGGGTCGAGGCCGTCAAGCTGGCCGACGATCGCTCCGGCGATGTCGTGGTCCGGCTCTACGAGGCGCACGGCGGCCGGGCCCGCGCCACGATCGGCACGGCTTTCCCTTACGAGTCGATCCAGGAGACCGATCTGCTCGAACGGCCGCTGAACGACGCGTCCGCGGACATCACCCTGCGCCCATTTCAGGTGGTCACCCTGCGCTTCACGAGGTGAGGCCCGCCGGGGAAGGCACTCCCTTACGCAACCGCGGGGGTGCCTTCCCGGCCGCACCTCAGCGTCCGCGTAAGGGGTCTCGCACGCCAGCCTTACGTGATCTTCCGATGTAAGGGCCCACCCCTCAGCAGCAATCTCACTCTCGTCGACAGCGCACATGGATGGCGAACTGAGGAGTGAGTTTGATGGAGTGGACGCCCGAAGCGATCAAGGCGGAGATGGACTACCGGCAGGCTGCCCTGCGCGACGACGCCCGCCGCGTCCGGGAGTACTACCGCAACGGCGGGAAGCCGCGGTCGTGGTGGCACCGGATGACGCACCGCCACGAGCCTGAGGTGCCGAACGGGCAACAGGCTGCGTGATGTTGGGGGTGATGCCGGGGGTAGTCGTAGGGGTCGTGGTTCCTCTCGTCCAGGAACCACGACCCCTACGACTTCTTGCGTGCTTGAGCGTTAAGCCTTGGCCGTCCACGCCTTGATCTTGTCGGCGTTGGCCTCGACCCACTTCTTGGCCGCGTCCTCGGGCTTCATCTGGTCCTCGGCGATGTACTTCGCCACGGTGTTCTGGTCCTGGTTGGTCCACTTGAAGTTCTTGACCAGGTTGTACGCCGGGCCGTTCGCGTCGGCGAACTTCTTGGACACGATCTTGTCGAGGTCGTAGTCCGGGTAGTCGCAGGCGACCTTCTCGGCGTCGGCGTCACAGCCCGACTTGTACTCGGGCAGCTTCACCTTCTCCAGCTTGACCTCGTTGAGCAGCCACTGCGGCGAGTAGAAGTAGCCGATGACCCACTTCTTGTCCTTCTCCGCCTGGCGGAACGCCTGGATCAGCGCGGTCTCGGAGCCGCCGTACACGACCTTGTAGTTGAGGTTCAGGTTCTTCACCAGAGCCTCGTCGTTGGTCACGAACGACGGGTCGCCGTCGAGCAGCTGGCCCTTGTCACCGGACTCGGACGTCTTGAACTGGTCCGCGTACTTGTTGAGGTTGTTCCAGTCCAGGATGTCGGGGTGCTCCTTCGCGAGCCACGGCGGCACGTACCAGCCGATCTGCCCCTTCACCCCGGTCGAGCCCGCGCTGACGGCCGTCTTCTGCTCGTCGATGTACTTCTTGCGCAGGTCGTCGTGGCCCCAGTTCTCGACCACGGCGTCGACCTCACCGGTGCCGAAGCCCTGCCAGGCCACCTCTTCCTTGAGCTCCTTCTTGGTGACCTTGCACTTGAGCTCCTTCTCGGCCACGTACGCGAGAACAGCCGCGTTCGCCTCGTAACCGACCCAAGGGTTGACCGCGAGGTTGAACGTGCCGCAGTCGCCGGTCGCACCCGAGGAGGTGTCACCGACCTTGGCGCCACCGCAACCAGCCAGCGCGAGTGCTCCGACGAGCACCGCTCCCAGCACGCTGTGCCTTGCCACTTTCCAGACCTCCTAGTTGGTCCACCGCTTGGCGGCCGCCTGGGTGAGGCGGTCGAGCATCACGCCCAGCACGACGATCGCGACACCGGCCGCGAGCCCCTTGCCGTACAAATTGCTCTGCGAGAACCCGGCCACCACGTCGTAGCCGAGCGCACCGGCGCCCACGAGGCCGCCGACGACGACCATCGAGAGCACGTAGATCAGCCCCTGGTTGGCCGCGAGCGTCAACGCCCCGCGCGCCATCGGCAGCTGCACCTTCACGATCGTCTGCCACGAGCTGGACCCCAGCGCCGTGGACGCCTCGACGGTCGCGGGCGACACCGCGCGGATGCCGTCCGCGATGATCTTGATCGCGACCGGCGCCGCGAACACCACGGCCGCGATGATCGCCGTGAAACGCGACGCGGAGAACAACGCCAGGATGGGCACCAGGTAAACAAACGCCGGCATGACCTGACCGGCGTCGAGGATCGGCCGGATGAACCGGTCCGCGCTCCTGCTGCGGCCCATCCACACGCCGACCACGACGCCGAGGATCATCACCAGGATCGTCGCGACCAGCGTCGACGCCAACGTGATCATCGCGTCCTGCCACAACCCGGTCGCGATCAACAGCCCCAGGCACACGGCCGAGACGACCGCCGGGCGAACCCCGCCGATCAGGAACGACAGCGCCACGATCACCAGCGCCACCAGGAACCACGGCGACTCGGCCAGCAGCGCCTGCAGCGGGTTGATCAACGCGAACGTCACGAAGTCCTTGAAACCACCGGTGATCAGCGGCAGCGAGTCCTGCGCCCACTCCGTCACGGCGGTCGCGCCCTTGCGGATCGAGCTGCCGATCTCCACGTCCGACTGGAACTCCGCCGCCCACAGGTAGGTGTACGAGAGGTACACGCAGACACCCGTGACACCGAGCCCGCCGAACAACGCCCAGCGCGGCAGCTTCCGGCGCTCGGTCGCCGCGGTCGTCACGCGGTCCAGCACGATCGCCAGCACCACGATCGCCAGCCCCGCGTTGAACGCGGTACCGACGTCGAGCGTCTGCAACGCCTTCACGACCGTCTTGCCGAGTCCCGGCGCGTCGATCAGCGCGGCGATCGTGACCATCGACAGCGCGGCCATGATCGTCTGGTTGATGCCGAGCACGATCGTCTTGCGCGCGGACGGCAGCAGCACCTTGACCAAGGTCTGCCTCCGGGTCGCGCCGAGGGACTCGGACGCCTCGACCGTGTTGTGCGGCACCGACCTGATGGCGTGCGCGGTGATCCGGATCGCCGGCGGCGCGGCGTAGATCAGCGTCGCGATCGTCGCCGACGCCGGGCCGATCAGGAAGAACAACGTCAGCGGCGCCAGGTAGACGAACGTCGGCATGGTCTGCATGAAGTCGAGCACCGGCTGCATGACCCGGTTGGCCCGATCGGACAGTCCCGCCCAGATCCCGAGTGGAATGCCGAACAGCAACGAGATCACGACCGCGGCCAGCGTCAGCGAGAGCGTGTCCATGCTCTCCTGCCACAAGCCCTGCAGACCGAGGAACACGAAACCCGCGATCGACAGCAACGCGACCCGCCACCCGGCGACCACGAGGCTGACGAAACCGGCGATCGCGACCACGCCGAGCCAGCCGATCACCGGCACCGGGCGGCCGAACGACGGCTGCGCGATCAACGCCTGCACGAACGTCACGAACTCGTCGATGACGAGCCGGATCTCGTTGAAGAAGTACAGGAACAGCGGGTTCGAGTTCCTGGACGCGCCGACAGCGTCGTTGAGCTCGTTGACCGAGCGGTGCAACGGCGTCAGCGCGGAGGCGTCGAGCGGCAGCGTCCCGATGTTGCGGAACAGCAGCCACAGCACCAGCCAGGCCAGCACGATCCCGACCAGGATCAGCGCCTTGCGCGGAAGCTGCCGAGGGGCGGCGACGGCAACCATTGTCACGCCTCCCCGGCCACGACCCCGAGGATCTCCTCGTCCGCCACGACGCCGAGCAGCTCGCCGTCCCGCACGACCTTCACCGGCTTGTCCGCGCTCAACACGCTGCGCACTGCCTCGCGCACAACGGTTTCCGGCGACAGCTCCGGCCCGTCCAGGTCGTCGTCCGGCCGTGGTGGCCTCATGATCCACTTCAGCGTCAGCACGTGCGAGCGCGGCACGTCCTTCACGAAGTCGCGCACGTAGTCGTCCGCGGGCGCGCCGACCAGCTCGTCACCGGTGCCGACCTGCACGACCTGACCGTCGCGCATGATCAGGATCCGGTCGCCGAGCTTCAGCGCCTCGCTCAGGTCGTGGGTGATGAAGACCATCGTCTTGCCGACCTCGCGGTGCAGCCTGATGACCTCGGACTGCATGTCGCGCCGGATCAGCGGGTCGAGCGCCGAGAAAGGTTCGTCGAAGAACAGCACATCGGGATCGCCGGCGAGTGCGCGCGCGAGACCGACGCGCTGCTGCATGCCGCCGGAAAGCTGGTCCGGATAGGACTTCTCGTACCCGGTCAGGCCCACGAGGTCGATCACCTCCTGCGACCGCTCCGCGCGTTTCGCCCGCGGTACCCCGCGGATTTCCAGCCCGTAACCGACGTTGTCCGCGACGCAGCGGTGCGGCAGCAGGCCGAAGTGCTGGAACACCATGGAGAACTTGTTCCTGCGCAGGTCACGCAGCCGTTTCGCGTCCGCCTCGAGAATGTTCTCGCCCTCGAACGTGATGGCGCCCGCGGTCGGCTCGACGAGTCTGGTGAGACAACGGACCAGTGTGGACTTGCCCGAGCCGGACAGTCCCATGACCACGAACATCTCACCCGGAGCGACGTCGAAGTCCACTCCGCGCACGGCGGCGACGGCACCGGTGCGGTCCATCAGTTCCGACCGTGACAACGATTTCAGCTCGTCCGACGCCACCACTTGAGACGCGTTGGGGCCGAACACCTTCCACAGGTCCCTGACCGAAATCACGGGATCCACGCCAAACCACTCCGAACCTGTTGCGGAACTTGTTGCGGGCTGTTGCGGACTGCGCACACCGTTTCTCGATGCGCGACAGCATCGACCCTCACACGGGTACGGTCAAGGGCTGATACAAATTCAGTCCTTTGTGGACAACCAATCATCCCATGACTTGACTGCCATCGATCGAACGGGAAAAGCTGAACTGAGCGGTCTCCTGCACCGCTGTCCCCTCGACGAGGAGCTGTTCGTGCAAGCCCCCAGAATCGCTCTGGCATTGACGCTCGTGTTGACGATTGCCGGTTGTGGCAGCGGATCGACGGCGTCACCGCGCACAAGTTCGACAGCACCGGCCGAGCCCTGCGGCTCCATCACCATCGCGGTCAACCCGTGGGTCGGCTACGAGGCCAACGCGGCGGTCGTCGCGTACCTCGCCGAGAAGCGGCTGGGCTGCAAGGTGACCAAGAAGGAAGTCGACGAGCAGACGGCCTGGCAGGGCCTCGACTCCGGCGAGATCGACGTGATCCTGGAGAACTGGGGTCACGAGGACCTGAAGCAGAAGTACATCGAGGAGAAGCACACCGCCGTGCGGGTCGGCCCGTCCGGCAACAAGGGTGTGATCGGCTGGTACGTGCCGCCGTGGATGAAGAAGACCTACCCGGACATCACGAACTGGCAGAACCTCAACAAGTACGCCAACATGTTCGTCACCCCGCAGTCCGAGGGCAAGGGCCAGGTGCTCGACGGCGACCCCTCGTACGTGACCAATGACGAGGCTCTGGTGAAGAACCTGAACCTCAACTACAAGGTCGTCTACGCGGGCAGCGAGCAGGCCTCGATCAAGGCCTTCCGCCAGGCGGAGGAGAAGAAGGCGCCGCTGATCGGCTACTTCTTCGAGCCGCAGTGGCTGCACCTCGACATCGAGCTGGTCAAGATCGAGCTGCCCGAGTACAAGGCCGGCTGTGACGCGGACGCGGCCAAGGTCGCCTGCGACTACCCGCGCTACGAGCTGGACAAGATCGCCTCCAAGAAGTTCGTCGAGAAGGGCGGCCCCGCCGCCCGGCTGATCCAGAACTTCCAGTGGAGCAACGACGAGCAGGACACGGTCGCGTCGTTCATCGCGAAGTACAAGATGTCGCCGGACGAGGCGGCCAAGCGGTGGGTCGAGGCGAACCCGGACCGGGTCGAGGACTGGCTGACCAAGTCCAAGCCCTGACGTCCCGTCTCAGTTGGCGCTTTGACCGTTGCCGATACCGGTGCCGGTGCCGCGTGACCACCACTTCTCGTCGGGGCCGGAGATGTCCTCGACGCTGAGCCTGCGCACGGACCCGGCTCGCTTGAGCCGGGCCACCAGCTGGTCCTTTCGCTGGGCGAGCCTGCGGTAGATCTCCAGAGCTGCCGTCTCAGGCTCGCCCCGCTGTCTTTCCACGGTCCGCCAGTTCCCGAGGAACTCGAGCGTCAGGTCCGCGACGGCCTGCCCGGCGTGCGCGGTCAGCTCGTCCGCCGGCGTCGCGAACCGACCGGCGTGGAACGCCAGGTTCCTCGTGACGTAAAGCCACTCCAGCACGGCCGCCGCGGTGTCCTCCTGTTCGGCCAGCCACCCCGCGAGCGTCGTGGCGTCCGCGAGCCTGGCCCGCCACACCTCGACCAGGTCCTGCACCAGCCCGCCCTCGTTCCCGGCGAGCGCGGTCACGGCGTCCTGCGCGGCCTTGAGCTGCTCCCGCGGCCGGTTGTGCCTGATCAGCACCTCCACCCAGGCGTCCACGGACTTCAGGTGGTGCTTCACCCCGGTCGTCGGCACCTGCGCGTCCAACGGCTCGCGCAGCTGCTCGTCGTGGTTCGTGACGACGACGTGCAGGCTGATCAGGTGCTGCCGCAACATCTGCAGCGCACACGCCTTCGCCAGCCACGGAATCTTGCTCGGGTCCAGCCCGGTCGCCTCCAGCGCACTCCACGCGAGCCCCGCACTGGCCATCGGCGCGTCGACCTGCCTGGCCAAGTTGGCCACTCGCATCGCACTGCGCAACTCAGCGGGCCAGTACGCGGTGAGCGGATACGCGTTGTTCACCGTGCGCTGATGCTCGGTGCCGCGCATGACCCGCCCGCCCGGCTCGCTGACCTGCCAGAGCGGCGCGATGTTCAGCTCCGTGAGCCGCTCCCCCGCCGCGTACTGGTCGAGCACCTCGCCGAGGATCCGCCTGCCCCGCAACGCCGCCGTGTGCGCGTCCGCCGCGTTGACCGGCAACCGCACCAGCACCGACGAGCCCTCCACCGCGTCCTTCAGGAAGTCGTCCTTCGGCAACCTGTTGCGGTGCAACGGCTCCTGCCGCACCTCCGGCAGCAGCTGGTCCAAATGCCGCAACACCCGCGCGCCGCGGACCACCAGCGCCACGACGTGCCTGCGCGGTTCGGGCCACAACACCTCGGCGAGATCCCCCGGCTTCTTGAGCCACCGCAACAGGTCTGAACGGAGATGCCTGCCGTCACGCCCGTGCACCGCCACGACGACCGCGACCTCGGCGATCATCCTGGCGCGCAACGGAAGCTCCACGCCGCTCCACAGTGGAGTGATCCACTGTTTGACCGCGGTTTCCAGCGCCGGCGGATCCAGCTTCCGCGCCGCCGCGGCCGCGACCTGCGGGTCGAACCTCTGCCCGTCCGCCGCGATCGCCGCGTCGACCTCACCGAGCGTCCGCCGCGCCTCAGCCAGCTCGACCGCGCCACCGCGGGCGTACGCGGGTTCGGCGGCATCCAGGCACGCGAGCGAGGTGGTGACGATGCGGCGCAACAGGTTCCACCGCGGCTGGTCCTCGGCGGCGTGGCTCTCCAGCGCGGTCTGTGCCCGCGTGACCGCCAGGAACGCGCTGTTGAGGCCCGCCACGTGCTCCCCGAGGTGCGCGTCGGGGTCGAGCGCACGCAACACGCCCTGCAGCAGTGCCCGCTGCCCGCGGTCGAGCCCGGCGTCGTCGAACGCCTGCCGCAGCCGGGCGTCGAGGTACTGGTAGCGCACGTGACGCACCATAGAAGACATGGACAACCGGAAAGCCGTCTTCACGGGCAAGGACGGACAATCTCTCGCGGGCCGCCTCGAACTGCCCGCGGGGGACGTGGTCGCGACGGCCGTCTTCGCCCACTGCTTCACCTGCGGCAAGGACTCCGTGGCCGCCTCCCGCATCTGCCGCGAGCTCGCCGCCCGCGGCGTCGCGGTGCTGCGCTTCGACTTCACCGGCCTCGGCCAGTCCGACGGCGACTTCGCGAACACCACCTTCACGTCCAACGTCGACGACCTGGTCTGCGCCGCCAACCACCTGCGCGACACCACCGGCGCCCCGAGCGTCCTCATCGGACACTCCCTCGGCGGCGCCGCCGTCCTCGCCGCCGCCCACCGCGTTCCGGAGGTCCGCGCCGTCGTCACCATCGGCGCACCAGCCGACACCGCGCACGTCGAGCACCTGATCGGCCCGTCCACCGCCGAGATCGAGACCCACGGCGTCGCCGAGGTGCTGCTCGCCGGACGTCCCTTCCGGATCAGCAACGACTTCCTCGCCGACATCAAGCAGCAGAACCAGACCGCGTGCATCGCGGGCCTCGACCGCGCCCTGCTGGTCATGCACTCACCGCAGGACGACCTGGTCGGCATCGACAACGCCAGGCTCATCTTCGACGCGGCCCGCCACCCCAAGTCGTTCGTGTCGCTCGACGGCGCCGACCACCTGCTGACCGACCGCGCGGACGCCGCGTACGTGGCCGAGGTGCTCGCGGCTTGGGCCAGCAGATACCTGACCCGTTAGACGCGAAAACCCGCAGCGACGCATCGCTGCGGGTTTCACGAACCGATCGGGATGACGACTCAAGTTGAACCCCCGCCTGGTCAAGTACGTCCGCCACACGCTCGGTCCGCTTGACCTGTCGTAGCGCCCGCATCACCCGGCCCGGCCGCCGTCACCTTCTCCACGGTCACCTGGTTGACCGCCATCGCGAAGAACATCG
>NZ_JBEXPJ010000204.1:0-14986 GCF_040611995.1 Lentzea sp. NPDC006480 | reverse complement strand
GTCAACAACCCGGCCGCCGGTCTGTGGCGAGTTCGGGTGGACGGCTACGCGGTGCCCAGCGGGCCGCGGCCGACGCACGGGCGGCCGCGGAAGCCGCCGACAGGGCCGCAGACCACGCGGGTCAGGCCGCCGACGCCGCGGCAGAAGCGACCCGGCACGCGAACGCGGCCACCGCGGCTGCGAAGACCGCGGTCGACGCGGCGGACCAGGCCAAGGTCGTCTACGACGCGGCTCGGGCGGCTGACGCGGTTCGCGTGAGCACCCGGCTCGACCAGGCCCGCGAGGTGTCGGCGGCGGCCGCGGCGGCGTCGCCTGTGCTCAGCAGCGAGCTCACCTGGGACATGGCCCAGGTCAGCCGCCGCGACCCGCAGACGCGCCAGCTCATCGCCGAGGCGACGGCACCGGGCGTCGACCCGCAGGTGGTGGCGGACAAAGGCCGCCAGATCGCGTTGCGGCTGGTGCGCGACGGAGGTTCGTGGACGAAGGAGGCCGCCCGGACGGCGTTGGGCGGCAGCGACGAACTGGTGCGCGGCTTCGTCACGACCGGTATCGCGGTCGCGGCGGGCAGGGACGACAGGGTCGCGGCGGACGTGCTGACGAAGACCGGCACCGCGGGGTCGAAGGCGGCAGCGCACACGGCACTGTCCGGTTCGGACGATGACGTGCGGCGTTTCCTGGTGGAGCGCAACTACTCCGGCCGGGACGCCGACGACCGGCTGGAGATCAACCAGATCATGGCCGCGGCACGGGACGCCAACCGTCCGATGACGCAACAGGAAGCGCAGAGGGCGCTCGACGCCGGCACCAGCGCCGCGTACCGGAAGTTCCTGTCCAAGACGCGCTACAGCGCCGCAGGCGTCGACGACCGGGTTGCCGTCGGCCGCATCCTCAACGACACCCCCAGCGGCTCGGAGACCAGGGAGATGGCGCAGATCGCGCTGGACGGGCCTCCCGGTCTGCTGCGTCAGTTCCTCGACGTCGACCGGTTCAACGCGCAACGGCACGACCAGGAACAGGCGGCGCACAACTCCGAGGTGCTCGGCTACGTCTCCAAGGCCTCGGCTTCGGCGTTCGTCGCTCTGCAGGCCGCCAACGAGGCCCAGGCGGCCGCGGCGACCGCGAACGACGCCGCGGAGGAGGCGGCGGAGTACGCGCGCCAGGCCGGTGTGTCCGCGGGCAAGGCTGCCGAGGAGGCGCGCAAGGCCAGTGAGGCGGCGGACGCGGCGGCGCGTTCGGCGGAAGCGGCGGCGAACTCCGCGCGCACCGCCATGAACGCCGCGGCGTCGGCGCAGCAGTCGGCCAGATCGGCGGCACGCTCGGCGGAGTGGGCGTCGTCGTCCGCTCAGCAGGCGAGCGAGTCTGCGGTCAGGGCCTACCAGTCGGCGAAGGTCGCGTACGAGACCGCGACGGCCGCGGGTAAGAGCGCGAAGGAGGCGTCCAACGACGCGCAACGCGCCATCGACGCGTACGTGGAAGACCAGTTCCTGTACGGCCAGATGCACGACAAGTACTGCCAGACGCGTTTCAGCAACGATCCCGAGCGGCGCACCGAGTGCAGCAACCTGCTCACCGCCACCGCTGACGAGCTCACGGAGAAGGCGTACCTCAGGAGCTATGCCTGCCGCGTGCTCGACCAGCGTCCCGGCGGCCAGGGCTGGGACAGCTGCCTGTCGTCGGTGCTCTCACCGGACTTCGAGGACCAGCAGATCCTGACGGTCTTCACCGGTGTCCTGACGACGGTCGCCGCCATGCAGGCCGCGGCGATCACCGGCGCGGTCATCTTCCGGGTCGGCGCGATGTGCCTGATGGCCAGTCCGTGCCGGGCGGGCCTGCGGTTTCTCGGGGCGGCGCTGAACTACATCGGGCCGGAGGGAGCGGCGTTCACGCCGTGGATCTCGACCGCCGCCGGTGGCTTCATGGCCGTGCAGAACAGTGCGGTCGCGCGAGAGATCCTGATGAACACCAGGAGCATCGCCTCGCGGCTCGCCAACGCCGTGCGCAGGCTGCTGGGCAAGGCGCCGGAGGACCTGCCGATCGGCTGCATCAACAGCTTCTCGGGCAACACCGAGGTGTTGATGGGCGACGGCAGCGCCAAACGCATCTCGGACGTGCGCCGCGGGGACGTGGTGAAGTCGGCGAACCCGGTCAGCGGCACGGTCGACACCGCCGCGGTGAACGGCATGTACAGCCACGCCGGCCGCAAGGAGGTCGTCGACGTGCGGCTCGTCGCGGGAGGTTCGGTCGAGGCGACCGCCGACCACCCGTTCTGGGTCACCGAGATGCGTGACTGGGTCAGGGCCAGGGATCTGAAGGCCGGCCAGCACCTGCGCACCGACGAGGGCCTGTCGGTCACGGTGAGCGGGGTGCGGCCGCGCACGGACTCGTTGCGCGTCTTCAACCTCGACGTCAGCGCGCCCGACACGTACTTCGTGCTCGTCGGCGGCCGGCCGGTGCTGACGCACAACGCCAACTGCTGGCTGGCGCACATCGCTCTGGGCGTGGACAAGGGCGGTGACCTGGTCAGGTTCGCCGAGCGGATCGGTGCCGACCACCTGATGGGCGACCGGACAGGTTGGTGGGACACCTTCCTCACGCTGGTCGACCTGATGAGGAAGAACCCGGCCTGGGCGAAGATCTCCTTCAAGCTCGACGGGCTCGCCGGCGCCGAACGCGGCGCCCTCGCGGTGGTCGAGGAGGCGTTGAAGGTGGCCGCGGAGATCAGGAAGACCGGCCAGATCCCCGACGGTGCGCCGTTCTACACCATCTGGGAGATCGAGTCCCTGGTGAACGCCAAACTGCTGCGGTATCTCGACTTCTACTACAACGGTGTGAAAGTCCCGAATCCTTGGGCTTGACCGCGCTCGTTCGACGGTCCGGCTGGGAAACTGTGCCCGGCCGGACCGGCTTCCCGAACCCTGACAGGAGTTCAAGTGTCCGATTTCCCCTTGCGGTTGCCGCGGGAGTTCTTCCTGCGGATGTTCGAACCGAAGACGAACACGCTGTCCTACCGGGCGGAGAAGGGGCCGGAGGCGAGCACGCACATCGACCTGATGTTCGGCGGCGTCAGGGAGATGAAGGTCCAGCCGAACCTGCACGACATCACCGTCGACCTGATCGACGGCGGCTATTCGTTGTCCACGCCCGAGTTCCCGGACGGATATGTCCTCGCCGACAAGTTCCACTACGCGGAGGACGACGTGGACGACTGGGACGCGTTCGACGCCCTGCGCATCGACGAGCACGACATCAAGCGGATCTACCACCCGCGCACGCCGCCGTTCCCGATGCCGTAGCCGTGCGTTCGGCGGAACGCCACGGCACTCCGACCACCGGCGCCCTGAATTGTCCGCGAAGGACTTCTGTGGTCGGCCGGTGAGGTGAAGGACCAAGTCCTGACGAAAAGTCGTGATCATCAAGTACTGACCTGACCGTCCACTTCAGACAGCGAGGGCCGTTCCGCTTCGCGGGGCGGCCCTCGCGCTCAGGATCAAGCCATGTCCAGTGACTTCACCGTCGACCATGCCGGAACCTGGTACGGCCCGACGTGGAACGCCTCCTACGGCCTCTTCTCCTGGGTTCTCGAGCGGATCGCCGCCCACACCGCGGATTCGACGGTCGCGCAGGCGATGCGCGAGCACCTCGCCGACCACGACGGGATGTTCTTCCTCACCTGGTACTCCGAACAGCAGGCAGCGGAGATCGTGCGTGTGATCACCGGCCCGTTGCGCGAGGATCTGCCGGGGGAGACCGAGAGCGTGCGGACCCGGGTGGCGGAGCTGATCGCGCTGGCGAAGGGCTGGGCTGAGGCGACCGACGTGTTCCCGCTCAGCCTGCCGTGGAAGTTCGCGCGTCAGGAGAGCGGCGAGGTGGTGCGGTACCACACCGGCGACCGGCCGCTGGACATCGTCTTCGACGGTGTGCACGACGCCGAGCTCCCGGAGGAACTGGACCATCCGGAGATCGGCCTGGCCGACGGCGGTTACGCGGTGAGCGCGGTCGGGTTCGGCGCCGTGGTGCCCGCCGAAGGGCTGCGCCTCCTCGGCGATCCGTACAACGGGCCGCTGGAGCACCGCATCCAACAGCCGCAGCGAATCGCGATGGCGGTACACGCTGGCCAAAGTGGAGAACCGGAGTGGATGATGGAAGCTGAGATCGTCGGACGGGATGCCAGGCTGACCCTGAGCAGGTCGGAGCTCGTGCTGATGCTCAGCGTGATCACGGTGCTGGACAACACCATGAAATCCGACCTCGCCTACCAGGACATGGTCGGCAGGTCGCGGGAAGAGGTCTGGGAGTACGCGAAGCAGTTCAGTGAGCTGGCGAAGGCGATCCCGTACGAGCCTCCTGTGCACTGAACAGGCATGAGACAGGCCCGGTTCCGCTCGGAACCGGGCCTGTCTCATGTGCAATCACGGTGGCAGTGGCGGAAGGGTGCCGTCTGCGGGTGATCAGTGCGCGATCATCACGTGCTTCACGCGCGTGTAGTCCTCCAGGCCGTGCATCGAGAGGTCCTTGCCGTAGCCCGAGGCGCCGAACCCTCCGTGCGGCATCTCGGACGCGACGAGCCCGTGGGTGTTGACCCACACGATGCCGAAGTCGAGTCGCGCCGTCAGCGCCGCGGCCCGCCCGATGTCACGGGTCCAGATCGACGACGCGAGCCCTTGCGGCACACCGTTGGCGAGCGAAACGGCCTCGTCGTCCGAGCTGAACGACTGCACCGTGATCACCGGCGCGAACGGCTCCTCCTGCACCAGCTCGTCCTCCTGCGCCAACCCCGAAATCACCGTGGGCTCCAGGAAGAAACCGGCAGAGCCGTGCTGCCTTCCTCCACAGTGGACCGTGGCGGACGACCGCGACAGCATGCCGAGCACGCGGTCCAGCTGCGCCTTGCTGTTCAACGGACCGAAGTCCTCACCGGGAACCTGGGCGGACGCCGCCTTCACCAGGGCGGCGACGAACTCGTCGTGCACGCCCGAGTGCACCAGCACGCGCGTGGCGGCCGTGCAGTCCTGGCCGGCGTTGTAGTAAGCAGCGCCAACGATTCCCTCGGCAGCGGAAGCGATGTCCACGTCGTCGAACACCAGAACCGGCGCGTTGCCACCGAGTTCGAGGTGCGTGCGCTTCACGGTCGCGGCAGCGCTCCGGGCAACCTCGATGCCGGCCCGAGTAGAACCGGTCAGCGACACCATGGCGGGCACGGGGTGCTCGACCAGCAAGCGGCCGGTGTCGCGGTCGCCCAGCACCACGTTGAACACACCCGCCGGCAACACCTCGGCCGCAAGCGTTGCCAGCAGCACGGTGGACGACGGGGTGGTGTCGGCGGGCTTCAGAACCACCGTGTTGCCCGCGGCCAGAGCGGGCGCGATCTTCCACACGGCCATCATCAGCGGGTAGTTCCACGGCGTGATCTGCGCGATCACGCCCACCGCCTCGCGGCGCTGGTACGAGGTCGCGCCGGAGATGTACTCACCGGCGGCCGCGGTGCCCAGAGCGCGGGCGGCGCCGGCGAAGAACCGGATCTGGTCCACGCACTGGGGGATCTCCTCGTCGAGCACGACCGAGCGGATCTTGCCCGTCTCGCGGATCTCCGCGTCGGCGACGGCCGAAGCACGAGCCTCCAGCAGGTCCGCGAGCTTGAGCAACGCCAGCTGACGCGCACCCGGCGTCGTCCGCGACCAGGCCGGGAACGCGGCGGCCGCGGCCTGGACGGCGGCGTCGACCTCGGCCTCACGGGAGATGACCGCGCGGCCGAACTCCTCGCCGGTGGCGGGATCGACGAGCGCAGAGGTGTTCTCGGCCGAAACAGCGGCGCCGTTGACGAAGTTCGCGACGATCACGTGTGCTCCAGGTGCGTGGGGGCGAACATGCGCAACACCGCGGACAGCACCACCACGTGCGGGCCGTCCCCGGCGAAGGCCTTGGCCAGATCTTCGCGCAACGTCTCGGGCGTGCTGCGGGTGGCGGGCACCCCGAACGCCTCGGCGAGCGCCACGAAGTCCGGCCGGGCCAGCTCGGTCGCGGTGGCCTGGCCGAACGTGTCGGTCATGTACTCGCGCAGGATGCCGTAGCCGCCGTCGTCGACGATCAGCCACACCACCCGCGACCCGTGCTGCGCGGCCGTGGCCAGCTCCGAGATCCCGTACATCGCGCCGCCGTCGCCGGACACCGCGAGCACCGGCCCGTCCACCGCCGTTGCGACGCCCAACGCCGCCGGGAAGCCATATCCGAGGCCGCCGGCGCCCTGGGCGGAGAACTGCGCGCCACCCCGCGGATCCCACGCCGACCAGGCCCAGTAGGCGAGGATCGTCATGTCCCAGCAGGTGGGCGTGCCATCGGGAACCGCCGCCCGCACCGCCGACAGCACCTGCCGCTCCAGGTCCAGCGACTGCGACGAAAGTCGGGTCCGAACCTGCTCCAGCAACCGCGCGACGAGCGACTCGGACACCCCGTCCGCAGGCCGAGCCGTCACGCCGGAAGTCAAGGCGCGCAACGCATGCCGCGCATCGGCGTGAATGCCGAGAGCGGGGTAGTTCGACTCCAGCTTGCCCAGGTTCGCCTCGATCTGGATCACCGAACCGGTCGGCCGGAACGTCCGGTAGTTGCTCGACAGCTCGCCCAACCCGGAACCCACGACCAGAAGAACATCCGCGGACGCGAGGAACTCCGTGGTGTGCCAGTCCTCCAGCCACGACTGCGCGGAAAGCGGGTGTTCCCAGGGGAAGTTGCCCTTGCCGCCGAACGTCGTCACCACCGGCGCCCGCAGCTTCTCGGCCAGCTCCAGCAGTTCGCCGCGAGCCCGCAGGGCACCTCCACCGGCGAGGATCACCGGCCGGGAAGCCCCGTCCAGCAACCGAACAGCCTCCGCGACCAGCTCGGCACGCGGGTAGAGCTCCCGCGCGGACCAGGAAACCGACGTCACCGGCGGCACCGAAGCGGGCCCGAGCAGCACGTCCTGCGGGATCTCCACCCACACCGGCCCGTACGGCGCGGTCAGCGCGATCTCCCACGCCTCGGCCAGGGCCGAGGGGATCTGCGACGCGTGCCGCACCACCCGAGCGTGCTTCACGACGTCCCGGAACGACGCCAGCTGATCGGTCAGCTCGTGCAGGTACCCGCCGCGCACGCCACCCAGCCCGGCCGAGGGGATCTGCGACGAGATCCCGAGCACCGGCGCCGACCCCGCGGCCGATTCCTGCAGCCCGGCAAGGGTTTGCAGCGCACCAGGCCCGGTCGACACCAGCAACGGCGTCACGGAACCGGTGATCCGCGCATGCCCGTCCGCGGCGAAGGCGGCGTTGACCTCGGTCCGCGAACCCACATACCGCAGCTCGGAGCGGCGAAGCGCGTCGAACAACCCCAACGCGTGCTGACCAGGAATGCCGAAGACGGTGTGGGCGCCCAGGGCCTCCAAGGTCTCGACGACGACGTCACCGCCGTTGCGAGTCACTGCCCCTCCTTCAGCGCCAGCAAGCTCACCAGGTCATAAGCCACGTGCGAAGCCGCCACGGACGTGATGTCAGCGTGGTCGTAAGCAGGCGCCACTTCAACCACGTCCGCGCCCACCAGGTTCAGCCCCCGCAACCCGCGAATGATCTCCAGCAGTTCCCGCGACGTCATCCCACCGGCCTCAGGCGTCCCGGTTCCAGGCGCATGCGCCGGATCCAGCACGTCGATGTCGATCGACACGTACAACGGCCGCGACCCGATCCGTTGCCGCAGCGCGTCAACGGTCTCGTCGACGCCCCGCCGCAGCACATCGGAAGACGTCACGATCCCGAACCCGAGCCGCCGGTCGTCTTCGAGATCCTTCTTGCCGTACAACGGCCCCCGCGTCCCGACGTGCGAAATCGCCTCGGTGTCGAGGATCCCGTCCTCGACCGCACGGCGGAACGGCGTCCCGTGCGTGTACGGCTCGCCGAAGTACGTGTCCCACGTGTCGAGGTGCGCGTCGAAGTGCAGCAACGCCACCGGCCCGTGGATCCGCGACACCGCCCGCAGCAACGGCAACGCGATCGTGTGGTCACCGCCGATCGTCACCAACCGGGTGCCTTCGGCCTGCAACTCCGAAGCGGCACCCTCGATCGTCTCGATCGCCTCGCCGATGTGGAACGGGTTGACCGCGATGTCCCCGCCGTCCGCGACCTGGATGCGCTCGAACGGCGCCACGTCCAGGCCGGGGTGGTAGGGGCGCAGCAGCCGGGAGGCCTCCCGCACCGCCGAGGGCGCGAACCGCGCCCCCGGCCGGTACGAGACGCCGGTGTCGAACGGGACTCCCACCACCGCGACGTCCGCGTGCGCCACCTGGTCCAGGCGCGGCAGCCGGGCGAAGGTCGCCGGTCCCGCGTAGCGCGGGACCTGGGAGGAGTCGACGGGGCCGATCATGCGTTCACCAGTTCCTCTTCGGATGCTTCACCCGCCACCCGGCGGTCCCACTGCGCCAGCACAGCGGGATCCGTGGCCGGGGTGGCCAGGCTGACCGCCACGTACGTCACGAGCGACGCGCCGAGGCTGTAATAGATGGCTTCGTTGGCGTACACGTCGACGAACACCATGAACCCGATCGCGGTCAGCGAGCCGAGCGCCATCGACACCATGGCACCGGCACGCGTGCCGCGCTTCCACACCAGGCCACCGATGATCGCGACCAGCAGACCGCCGACGAGGATGTTGTAAGCGACGGTCAACGCGGCCACGACGTCGTTCAAAGCCACTGCGATGCCAATTGCCACCACGCCGATCACCAAAGTGAACATCCGGTTGTTGTGGACGTCGGAGTCGGTCTTGCGGCGCCAGATGTCGTTGGACGCCACCGTGGCGCACGCGATGAGGGCACCGGACGACGTGGACATCATCGCGGCCAGCGCGGCGGCGAGCACGAGCCCGCGGACACCGGTCGGCAGCAGGTTCTCCACGATCGTCGCGAACGCCTCGTCCTTGTTCGCGATGTTCGGGTACAGCGCCTTGCCCGCGAGACCGATCACAGCACCGGCCACCGCGTAGACGAGGCAGTACAGGCCGGAGGTGACGCCACCCCAGGTCGCGACTTCCGGCGACTTCGCGGTGAACACGCGCTGCCAGATGTCCTGGCCGATCAGCAGGCCGAAGACGTAGATCAGCAGGTACGTGATGATCGTGCTGACGCCGATGTTGCCGACGTCGAACACCGCCGGGTCGTTCAGGCGCTGCTGGATGCCGTCGAACCCGCCCGCGGTGGCCAGGCTGATCGGCAGCAGCAGGAAGAGGATGCCGATCGTCTTCACCACGAACTGCACGATGTCGGTCAGCGTGATCGACCACATGCCGCCGAGCACGCTGTACAGCACCACGATGCTGCCGCCGATGATCACGCCGACGCTCTTCGGCAGTCCGAAGAGGACGTTGAAGATGGTCGAGTACGCGATCGTGGAGGTGACCGTGAGCATCAGGGTGTACGCGGCCATCACCAGACCGGAGATCAGGCTGGAGTTGCCGCCGTAGCGCAGGTCGAGCATCTGGGAGACGGTGTAGACCTTCAACTTGACGATCCGGCGCGCGAAAAGTGCGGAGAGCAACAGGATGCCGAGGCCGATGGCGAACACCATCCAGGCGCCGGAGATGCCGTACTTGTAGCCGAGCCCGACACCGCCGATGGTCGACGCGCCGCCGAGCACGACGGCCGACATGGTGCCGGAGTACATGCCGAAACCGAGCCTGCGTCCGGCGACCAGGTACTCGCTCTTGCTGGTGGCGCGGCGCATGCCCCACCAGCCCATGCCGAGCATGCCGAGCACGTAGGCGGCGATCACCGCGTAGTCGAGAGCCACTGTTGGACCTCCTTGGGTTGCAGGTCACAGTAGGAACGCGTGCTGGCGCTGGTAAGTGGTCGGAATGCACAATCGTCGGACCATGGTTGTGCAAACCGTCCCACTGAGGGATCTTGTCGCGCGAGTCGATCTCGGGCTGACCGTGCTCTGCGGCGCCGACGCGCTGGACCGGCCGGTCCGGTGGGCGCACGTGTCCGAGCTGGCGGACCCGACGCCCTACCTGGTCGGCGAGGAGCTGCTGCTCACGGCCGGTGTGCGGTTCCCGTCCGACGTGCCCGCGTACGTCACCGGGCTAGCGTCGAAGGGTGTCTCGGCGATCGGGTTCGGCGTCGAGCCGGAGTACCCGACGGTGCCGTCGTCGCTGGTGGAAGCATGCGCGGCGCAGGGCATGCCGCTGCTGGAGGTGCCGCCGTCGACGCCGTTCCTCGCGGTGTCACAGGCCCTCGGCGCACTGCTCGCGGAGATCGCCGTGCGGGAGCAGCGGATGCTCGCGGACAGCCAGCGCGCCCTGACCCGTGCCGCCACGCGCGTGCGGCCCGTGGAGTCCGTGCTGACCACGCTTGCCGTGGTGCTGAACTGCCGCGCTGATCTCGTTCATGCCGCGTCCGCACCTGAGGAGCTCGCCTCTCTCGTGGCTCGGGTTGCGTCCGGTACCGGGCCTCGTTCGGCTTCGGCCCAGGTGGGTGAAGACCACGTGACGCTCGATCCGGTCGAGTCCGCGGTGCTCGTGGTGCGCCGATCGACGCCGCTGTCTCCTGCCGAACGCGCTGTCGTCGCGGTGGCGCTGGCGTTGCTCGGGCTGTTGCGCAGAGACCTGGAGAGCGAACGCGGCCAGATCGCCCGGCTCGCCGCGTCGGCGTTGCTGCGTTCGCGGGTGGCAGGCCTGGCGACGGTGCTGGGGCCGGGGCCGTACCGGGTGGTGGCGGGGGAGTCGCGGGCGGACTACGACGTGCTGGCGCAGCGGTACGGGCCGCTGGTGTCGAAGGACTCCGGGAACTTCCTGGCGCTGGTGCCGGCCGCCTTCGAGGTGTCCGGACCGGTCGGGGTGTCGTCGTCCGTCCCGGAAGCGGCTGTCGGCGACGCAGTGGCGGAGGCTTCCGCACTGCTGCCGCGTGCCCTCGCCACCGGCGCACCCGCGTTCCCGGCATCCGATTTGTCCTCGCTGGTCGATTCCGTGGCGGCCCGCGCGTTCGCCCGGCGAGAGCTCGCCGGCCTCCTCGGACGCCCCGAGCTGATCGAGACGCTGCGGGCCTGGCTCGGGCAGCACGGCAGCTGGGACCGCGCCGCGGCCGTGCTCGGCGTGCACCGCAACAGCGTTCGGCACCGAATTTCCCACGCCGAGCGGCTGCTCGGCCGTGATCTTGGGACGGCCGACGCACGGGCCTCGCTGTGGCTCGCGCTGACCTGGCTCGATTAATTCCTTTGCGAGGGGCCCGGCGAGTCGGTCATCATTGTTCCATGTTTACCGCAGAGGAATGGGCCGGAGCGCCCTCGAAGCTGTGACCAGCTAGTTCCCTTTCTTCTAATCTCTGCGAGCATTTGTGTATCAATGCTCGTCCTTGGCGTGTTCGTCTAGTGGTCAGGACGCTGGACTCTCAATCCGGAAACACGGGTTCGATCCCCGTACGCGCTACGTGGCCCGGTCTGTGTGGGGTGGACCGGGCCCGCCCGCAACCGGGTCCATGTCAGACGGACCCAAAGAATCTTCGAAAACTTCGCCCGAATGGTCTAGGCGCCAGTTACGCTCTGCGAATGGCTGCGGTCCCCGCCTTCGCACGCTACGAGGTCGACGTACGTCGGCCGAACGCCGCACGGATCCACGACTTCTATCTGGGCGGCGCGCACAACTACGCCGCCGACCGGGCCTTCGCCAAGCAGGCGGTCCGGATCGACCCGGAACTGCCGCTCGTGACGCGAGCACACCGGTCGTTCCTCAAACACGCCGTCCGGCACTGCTGGGCCGCTGGTGTCCGGCAGTTCCTCGACCTCGGCTCGGGCATCCCGACGTGCGGTGCGACGCACCAGACGTTGCCGGACGCCAGGGTCGTCTACGTGGACTCGGACCCGGTCACCGTGGCGTTCGCGCGCGGGCTGCTGCGCGGTGAGCCGCGGACGTGCGCGGTCGAGGCCGACCTGCGCCGCCCCGAGCAGGTGCTGCGGCATCCGGGCGTGATGTCTCATCTCGACCTGCGCGAGCCTTACGCGGTGTTGATGGTCGACGTCCTGAGATACGTGGACGACGCCACCGGGCCAGGGCGGGTGGTGCGCCGGTATCGGCACGCGTTGCCGGCGGGAGGGTTCCTGGTGGTGTCACATCCGGCGCCGGTCGAGCAGCTCATGGAGGGGCTGTCGATCGAGGCGCCGTGCGTCGTGCCCGGGGCCTATGCGGGCATCGGCCGAAAGCCGGGCCGTATCTAGCGAGTTCGCCGCGCCTCCTAAGGGAACGTGCGGGAAGTGCTCGAGCGGGCGAAGGCCCTGCGGTGGGCGGGGAGGCCGGAGGACGCGGCTGCGGAGCTGCGCAAGGCACTCGCCGGCCCCGGCGACCGCTGCGAGCTGCTGTACCTGTTGTGGGACTGCCAGTTCGTGCTCGGCGACCGGGCGGCCGCGCACGAGACGCTGCTGGAGGCCAAAGGGCTCGCCACCGGCTCGATGGTGCAGCGGATCGCGGTGGCCGAGGCCAGCTGGCTGATGTCGCAAGGGGAGTATCGCGCAGCGGTGGAGCTCGCGGACTCGGTCGCCACCGAGTCCGATGAGATTCGTGCTTACGCGTTGAGCGTTCGTGGTGTGTGCGAGGCGTTCCTGGGGGATCTGCCGCGCGGCACGGCCACTTTGGAGGACGCGCGCACGGCCGCGCATCGCAGTGGCAGCCTCCGTGAGCTCACTCGCGCCGTGGGGAACCTGACCTTCGTGCTCGCCAGTGCCGGGCAGCACGAGCGCAACGCGCGCATCGGCAAGGAAGCGTTGACCCGGCTGGGGATTCAGGGGCTCGCGCCGACGTTCTCGGCGGTGATCCGGTACAACGTCGCGACCAGCCTGCTCGCGCTCGGGCGGTGGGACGAACTGGACTCCTTGGAGGTTCCGGACGCGATTCCGGGCAACAAGGCCGCGCGGATCCTGCTGTGCCAGGCGGAAGCTGCCGCGTTGCGGGGACGGGATGCCGACGACCTGATCGCACGGGCCGAGAAGGTCATCGAGGGGCCGGACGCGTTGTTCCTCGCCCAGTGCGCGTACACCAGAGCCGTTGCGGCACGGGCGAAAGGCCAGTACCGGTCCGCCGTCGAACTGTGCAGGGAGACGGTGCTGGACCTGCCGGAGGCGTTGACCGGTGGCGAGGTGCTGCGGCTGTGCGCGGCGGGACTCGGTGCGGCACGGGACCTTCAGGCAGCGGGCGGCCGGGTGACGAAGCTCGACGATCCGGCAGCGACGGTCGCGGAGCTGCTGGCCCGGCTGCCGGTGCCGCAGGGGCCGGAGGACGAGGTGTGGCGACGGCACGCGTTCGCGGAGGCCGGGCGGGACTCGTGGGCGGAGATCGCGCTGGAGTGGGACCGCCTGAAGATGCCGTACCAGGCCGCCTACGCGCGAACTCGTTGTGGCGAACCGGAAGCGCTGCGGCACGCCGACCGCGCGGCGCATCGGCTCGGCGCGTCGCCGTTGGCCAAGATGATCGACCGCGAGGCGCGCAGACGGCGCATTCCGCTGCTGCATCAGGACAAGCCGCAGCTGGGCACGTTGACGCCCCGCGAGCGCGACGTGCTGGAGTTGCTGGGGTGGGGCCGCACCAACAAGGAAATCGCCGCCGAGCTCGTTCTGAGTGTTCGGACGGTGGGGCTGCACGTGTCGCACGTGCTGGCGAAACTCGGTGCGGGCAACCGGTCCGAGGCGGCGCGAATCGCGCGCGACCAAACCTAGGTATTGCTCTGGATGTGCCGGTGGGCCGCTGTGAGTTCTCCTTGACGGGCAACGGGATGAACCGCAGGCGCGGCGCGGCCGTGTTGTGACGGCAGAACCAACACGCGCCCCTTCGCCGAAGGTCAGCTGCCGTACCAGAATTCCGGGGCGCCGAGCGGTGGGCGCGGCGTCCCGGAGCCCACCATCCATCCCTGAGGGGGGAACCGCCCGTGAATCCGACCGATCCACCTACCAACCTCGAGCTCTGGGCCGTCCTGCACGTCGACGAGTTCCAGTTCCGCCTGGTCAAGCCGTGGAACCTGGACACGCTGGCCGCGGCTCTGCGCAACGCGGCCGCGCAGGGCACGCAGGTCGAGGTGCGCGCGTACAACGACCAGAACGCCGAGATGACCGTACTGGTGAACCCGGCCCGCGCCCGCGTGGTCCACATCGGCAAGCGCAACGTCGTGGTGCCGCGCACCGGCATGCCCGACGTGTCGCTGAACGGCGTACCCAACGGTTTGACAGTGGTCGACGCGGGGTAGCCGTCCGGCGACACGTACGGAGCCTGGAGGGCGTCATGACCCACCGCGTCACTGTCAAGGTCGCCGGTCTTCAGCCGGTGCAGATCCTGGCCGCCCTGGCCGGTATCGCGTTCATCGTGTTCGGCGTCGTGGGATTCACCCGCACCGGGGTGGGCGACTGGTCCACCCACTCGTTCGTGCTCGGGTTCTCGGTCAACCCGTTCCACAACCTGGTGCACGTGGTCGTCGGCGTGCTCGGTCTGCTGATGGCTCTCGGGTCGGGGACGGCCCGCCTGTACGGGTGGCTGCTGTTCCTCGGGTACGGCGCCATTTTCGTGTGGGGCCTGATGATCACCGGCGTGCTGGCGCAGAACCCGGCGTCGCAGTTCGGGAACCCGTTGGCGCTCAACACGAACGACAACTGGTTGCACCTCGGGCTCGCGATCTTCGGTTTGCTGCTGGCCGTGGTTCCCGCGCGGCGGCGGTTGATCGAGGAGGAAGAGGAGCCGGTGCTGCCGGAGCAGAGGTCGTCGGAGTTCCGGGACGCGCACGAGGTTCGCGACGAGAAGCTGCACGACGGGCAGACTCGTGAGCACCGGATCGAGGAGATGGACCCGACCGTCGGCCACCGCGAGCCGATCACCAACGAGCAGGCGACCGTCGATCCCAAGACCGATCGCGTGAGCCAGGACAAGATCAAGCACTAGGTCCCCCCGCCGGATCCCCTGGTCCGGCGCAGACGCGCCGTGAGAGCCCACATGCGGCTCTCAC
>NZ_JBEXPJ010000203.1:0-15048 GCF_040611995.1 Lentzea sp. NPDC006480 | reverse complement strand
TCCCCAGGAAGGAACGCGGGGCCCCCGCGTGACTTTCAAAAGCACTCGATTGGGTGAGTTAGGCGCCGTCTTCGAGGTCGCCCTCGGTTTCCAGGTAGGCGGCGCGTAGGGCGTCCAGAGTGGATGGTTCTGGGTGCTCCCACATCTTCCGCTCGGCCGCCTCCAGCAGGCGTTCGGCGATGCCGTGCAACGCCCAGGGGTTCGACGCCTGCAGGAACTTGCGCGTCTCCGGGTCGAGCACGTACGTCTCGGTGAGCTTCTCGTACATCCAGTCCGCGACCACACCGGTCGTCGCGTCGTACCCGAACAGGTACTCGACCGTCGCCTGCAGCTCGAACGCGCCCTTGTACCCGTGGTTGCGCATCGCCCCGACCCAGCGCGGGTTCACCACACGGGCACGGAAGATCCGCGACGTCTCTTCGGTCAGCGTACGAGTCCGGACGGCTTCCGGACGCGTGCTGTCACCGACGTAGGCCGCGGGTGCCTTGCCCGTCAGCGCCTTCACCATCGTGACCATGCCGCCGTGGTACTGGAAGTAGTCGTCCGAGTCGGCGATGTCGTGCTCGCGGGTGTCGATGTTCTTGGCCGCCACCGCGATCCGCCGGTACGCCGACTCCATGTCCTCGCGCGCCGCCACCCCGTCGACCCCGCGGCCGTAGGCGTAGCCGCCCCACACCGCGTAGACCTCGGCGATGTCGGACGAGTCGCGCCAGTTGCGGCTGTCGATCAACGGCAGCACGCCCGCGCCGTACGCACCCGGCTTCGAGCCGAAGATCCGCAGCGTCGCCCTGCGCTGGTCGCCGTGCTCTTCCAGGTCCCGCACCGTGTGCGCACGCACGAAGTTCTGCTCCGCAGGCTCGTCGAGGTTCGCCACGAGCTGCACGGCATCGTCCAAAAGGGACACGACGTGCGGGAAGGCGTCGCGGAAGAACCCGGAAATGCGGACCGTCACGTCGATGCGCGGCCTTTCCAGCTCCTCCAACGAGATCACTTCGAGCCCGGTCACCCGGCGCGACTGGTCGTCCCACACCGGCCGCACACCCAGCAGCGCGAACACCTCGGCGATGTCGTCACCGGCCGTGCGCATCGCCGATGTGCCCCACACGCTCAGACCAACGGACGGCGGCCATTCGCCGTCGTTCTCGGAGCGGTAGCGCTCCAGCAACGAGTCCGCCATCGCCTGACCGGTCTCCCACGCGAGCCGCGACGGGATCGCCTTCGGGTCGACCGAGTAGAAGTTGCGCCCGGTCGGCAGCACGTTCACCAGGCCGCGCAACGGAGATCCGGACGGGCCGGCCGGGATGTACCCGCCGTCCAGCGCGTGCAGCACGTGCGTCATCTCATCGGTGGTACGAGCCAGTCGAGGAACGACCTCGACCGCGGCGAACTCCAGGATCTTCTGCACGTCGGCCGACTCGTGCAAAGTGCTCGCCACAGCGGCGTCCCAGCCCGCGTCCTCCATCGCCTGGACGAGCGCGCGAGCCTGTTCCTCAACGGCGTCAACGTCTTCGCGAGTCGTGGTGGTGAGCCCTAGTGCCTCCCGCAGCCCCGGCAGCGCGGCCACCTGACCGCCCCACATCTGCCGCGCCTGCAGCATCGCGAGCACGAGGTTGACGCGGGCGTGCCCGGCCGGTGCCTCACCGAGGATGTGCAGGCCGTCGCGGATCTGCACGTCCTTGACCTCGCACAGCCAGCCGTCGACGTGCAGGATGAACTCGTCGAACTCCGCGTCGTGCGGCCGGTCGTCCAGACCGAGGTCGTGGTCGAGCTTCGCGGCCTTGATCAGCGTCCAGATCTGCGCGCGGATCGCCGGCACCTTGGCCGGGTCCATCGCGGAGATGTTGCCGTACTCGTCGAGCAACTGCTCCAGCCGCGCGATGTCGCCGTAGCTGTCCGCGCGGGCCATCGGCGGCACCAGGTGGTCGACCAGCGTGGCGTGCGCGCGCCGCTTCGCCTGCGTGCCCTCGCCGGGGTCGTTGACGAGGAACGGGTACACCAGCGGCAAATCGCCGAGTGCCGCGTCCGTGCCGCACGACGCCGACATGCCCACTGTCTTGCCCGGCAACCACTCCAGGTTGCCGTGCTTGCCGACGTGCACCACGGCGTCCGCGCCGAACGACGACTCGATCCACCGGTACGCCGCGAGGTAGTGGTGCGACGGTGGCAGGTCCGGGTCGTGGTAGATCGCGATCGGGTTCTCGCCGAACCCGCGCGGCGGCTGCACGATCACGACGACGTTGCCCGACTCCAGCGCCGCCAGCACGATCTCGCCGTCCTTGGACTTCGAGTGGTCGACGAACAACGAGCCCGGCGCCTCACCCCAGTGCTCCTGCATCGACGCGCGGAAGTCGTCCGGCAGCGTGTCGTAGAACTCGCGGTAGTCCGCCGCCGCGATGCGCACCGGGTTGCTCTCGAACTGCTCCTGCGTCAGCCAGTCCGCGTCCTGGCCGCCGGCCGCGATCAGCGCGTGGATCAACGCGTCGCCGTCCAGCTCCCGCACACCGGGCAGCTTGTCGCCGATGTCGTAGCCGTGATCCTCCATGGCCTTGAGCAGCCGGACGGTGGACGCGGGCGTGTCGAGGCCGACCGCGTTGCCGATCCTGGAGTGCTTGGTCGGGTAGGCCGACAGCATCACCGCGATCTTGCGGTCCTTGGCGGGGATGTGGCGCAGCTTGCCGTGCCGGACCGCGATGCCGGCGACGCGCAGCGCCCGTTCCGGATCCGCGACGTAGACCGTGAGGCCGTCCTCGTCGATCTCCTTGAACGAGAACGGAACCGTGATGATCCGTCCGTCGAACTCGGGGATCGCCACCTGCGTCGCAGTGTCCAAAGGGGACAGTCCGTCGTCGTTCTCGTCCCACGACTCGCGGCTCGACGTCAGGCACAACCCTTGCAGGATCGGCACGTCGAGCGCCGCCAGCGCACCGACGTCCCACGCGTCGTCGTCGCCACCCGCCGACGCCTTCGCGGGGTTCGTGCCACCCGCGGCCAGCACCGTGACGATCAGCGCGTCGGCCTGCCTCAGCGTGTCCAGCAGCTCGGGCTCGGCCGTGCGCAGCGACGAGCAGAACACCGGCAGCGGCTTCCCGCCCTTGGCCTCGATCGCGTCGCACAACGCGTGCACGAACGCGGTGTTCCCCGCGACGTGGTGCGCCCGGTAGTAGAGCACCGCGACGGTCGGGCCTTCACCTGTTTGCGGACGTTCCAGCACTCCCCACGTCGGCGTGGCCTGTGGCGGCGCGAACCCGTGCCCGGTCAGCAGAATCGTGTCTTCGAGGAACTTGTGCAGCTCGGTGAGGTTCTGCGAGCCGCCGTGCGCGAGGTAGAGGTGCGCCTCGGCACAGACGCCGCCCGGCACCGTCGACAGCTCCATCAACGCGGCGTCCGGCTGCTGCTCACCACCGAGCACCACCACGGGCAACCCGCTGGCCAGCAGCCAGTCGAGCCCTTCCTCCCACATCCGGCGCCCGCCGAGAATGCGCACCACCACGAGGCTGACGCCGTCGATCAGCGCGGGCAGGTCGTCGGCCGTGAGCCGGGCGGGGTTGCCGAGCCGGTACTCGGCACCACTGGCACGCGCCGAAAGCAGGTCGGTGTCGGAGGTCGACAGCAGCAGGATCACGCAGGCTCCATCCCTCGTGGGGTCCGCGCCCCAGGTTGCGGGTGACTGGCGAAGCAGAGTTCCTGACTCCCAGCGGGTGCTGGTCACAGTGGCGGGACCGCGCCGGATTCACACCGGCTTCCTCCTGCGCTTCGTCGTTCGGGCTCACCCTAACCGGCGGGTTACAGTCCGACCTATGCGTAGTCACCCGGATGCCTGCCCTGGCGCGGTCGAGCTGCATCAGGCAGCCGACGGCGGCCTCGCCCGCATCCGGGTCCCGGGCGGCACCCTTTCGGCAGCTCAGTGGGACGTGGTCCGGCTTGCCGCGCTGGAGCTCGGCAGTGGCTCGCTGGAGCTGACCTCGCGGGCGAATCTCCAGATCAGGGGCCTGGCGGACGGCCTGGAGCTCGGTGCGCGGCTCCGTGCGGCGGGCTTGCTGCCTTCGGACACGCACGAGCGCATCCGCAACATCATCGCCGCGCCGCTGGAGCCCAACCAGCCGCTGGTGGACGCCCTGGACGCCGCCCTGTGCGCCGACCCGGCACTGGCCTCGCTACCAGGCCGTTTCCTGGTGACGGTCGGCTCGTCGGTGAGCGGCCTGGGCGGCGACTTCGGCCGGGTCGACGACGTCCTGCTGCTGGCCGGGACCGATACAGGTGTGCGTGTCCACGATCCGGTCGACGCCGTGGTGACCGCCGCCCGCCTCTTCCAGGAGCTGCGCGGAAGTGCCTGGCGCCTGTCCGAAGTGGACGACGGTGTGCGAAAGATCACCGAGCACTTCGGCACCACCGACGCCGCGCGCATCACCCCGGCTGTGACGCCTGTCGCACCTTCCCCGACCACTCCGGGCGTGCCGCTGGGCCGCCTGGACGCTCAACTCCTGCCCGGCGTCCCGGTCCGGCTGACCCCGTGGCGCAGCCTGGTCGTCCCCGCGGGAACCGACGTCTCCGGCTTGATCACCGACCCGGCCTCCCCCTGGCACGGCGTGAGCGCGTGCACCGGACGCCCCGGTTGCGCCAAGTCGCTCTCCGACGTCCGCGCCGACGTGCAGGAATGGCTCGCCCGCCCAGAACTGTCAGACCCGCTTGAGATGATTGGGATGGGGACCCGATCCCCCCAGGGGGCCCTCCAGTCCGGATCGATTCCGCAGCGCCCGGTCCACTGGTCGGGTTGCTCACGCAGATGTGGTCGCCCAGCCGGCGATGTGATCGAGTTCGTCGCGACCGGCGACGGCTACGAGGAGATCAGGTGACGGAGTACATCAAGGACGGCGCGGAGATCTACCGCCAGTCCTTCGCCACCATTCGCGCGGAATCGGACCTCACCAGGTTCCCGGCGGACGTCGCGCAAGTCGTCGTCCGCATGATCCACGCGTGCGGCATGACCGACCTCCCGGACGACGTCGCCTTCTCCCCCGACGTCGTCCGCAACGCCCGCGAAGCACTCCGCAACGGTGCCCCGATCCTCTGCGACGCCAACATGGTCGCGTCCGGCGTGACTCGCCGCCGCCTGCCCAAGGACAACGAAGTCCTGTGCTACCTCCAGGACCCGCGCACACCGGCCCTAGCCCAGAAACTGGGCAACACCCGCAGCGCCGCCGCCTTGGAGCTCCTCCAAGACCGGTTCGAAGGTGCCGTCATCGCCATCGGCAACGCCCCCACCGCGCTGTTCCACCTGATCGACCTGATCGACAAGGGCGCCGGAAGACCAGCCGCGGTTCTCGGCATCCCGGTGGGCTTCATCGGCGCCAAGGAGTCCAAAGAAGCTTTGGCCGCAACGGACTTGGAGCACCTCGTGGTCCACGGCCGGCGCGGCGGCAGCGCCATGACGGCGGCGGCCATCAACGCGATCGCGAGCGAGGAAGAATGACGGGCAAGCTCTACGGCGTCGGCCTGGGTCCTGGCGACCCGGAACTCGTGACGGTCAAGGCCGCGCGACTCATCGAGGAAGCCGACGTGGTCGCCTTCCACAGCGCCCGCCACGGTCGTTCCGTCGCGAAAACCATTGCGCAGCCCTATTTCCGCAGCCAAGATGATCCGAATCCGCAGATCCTCGAACAGCTCGTCTACCCGGTCACGACCGAGGACACCGACGACTACCAGGGCGAGATCGACCAGTTCTACGAGGAAGCCGCCGCACGCCTCGCCACCCACCTCGACGCGGGCAGAACCGTCGTGGTCCTGGCCGCGGGCGACCCGTTCTTCTACGGCTCGTACATGCACATGCACAAACGCCTCGCCGACCGCTACGAATGGGAAGTCGTCCCCGGCGTCACGAGCGTCAGCGGCGCGAGCGCGGTCCTCGGCACCCCGCTGGTCGAGCGCGACGAGATCCTCACGATCCTCCCCGGCACCCTCCCGCCGGCCGAACTGGCCGAGCATCTCAGGAACACCGACTCGGCCGCGATCCTCAAGCTGGGCCGCACCTTCGGCAACGTCAGGCAGGCGCTCGACGAAGCAGGCCGCCTCGACAACGCCTGGTACGTAGAACGCGCCACCACGGGCCGCCAACGCACCTCCCCGCTGGCCGACGTCGATCCCGACTCGGTCCCGTACTTCTCCCTGGCCCTGCTCCCGAGCCACTCCAAGCCCGAGCCGGACAAGGGCGAAGTCACCGTCATCGGTCTGGGCCCGGGCAAGACCGCGTGGCTCACCCCGGAAGCCCGCCACGAACTCGCCAAAGCCGACGACCTCGTCGGCTACACGACATACCTCGATCGCGTCCCGGACCGCCCCGGCCAGACCAAGCACGCCTCCCACAACCAGGTCGAGTCGGAACGAGCGGCGTTCGCCCTCGACCTGGCCAGGAAGGGCAAGCGAGTAGCGGTCATCTCCTCGGGCGACCCCGGCGTGTTCGCCATGGCCACCGCGGTCCTGGAAGTCGCCGCGGAGACCAACGACATCCCGGTCAAGGTCATCCCCGGCGTCACCGCCGCGAACGCCGTGGCCGCCAAGGCAGGCGCACCGCTCGGACACGACTACGCGGTGATCTCGTTGAGCGACAGGCTGAAGCCGTGGGACGTCATCGAAGAACGCCTCACCGCGGCGGCCAAGGCGGACCTCGTGATCGCCATCTACAACCCGGCGTCCAAGGCCCGCACGCACCAGGTCCAGGAGATGCGCGACCTGCTCCTGAAGCACCGCGCCCACGAGACCCCGGTGGTGGTCGGCCGAGACGTGGGCGGCCCCGAAGAAGAGATCCGCGTGGGAACCCTCGGCGGACTCGACGCGACCACGATCGACATGCGCTGCCTGCTGATCATCGGCTCGTCGCAGACCATCGTCACGGAAGCCGGCGTGGTCTTCACTCCCCGGCGGTATCCAACCAGCTGACCGCGGCGTCCACGGTGGCCACCGTTTTCGCGGGCGGAAGCGGTGGCCGCCGCACGATCACGACCGGAATCCCCAGCTGCGCAGCCGCGTCGAGCTTGGCCGACGTCATCGACCCGCCGCTGTCCTTGGTGACCAGCAGGTCGATCGCATGTGACCGCATCAGCTCAAGCTCACCGTCCACAGTGAACGGACCGCGCGACAGCAGCACTTCGATCCGGTGCGGCATGGGCGGTTCCGGCGGCTCGACCATCCGCGCCAGAAACCACTGCGGACACGCGGCGAACTCGGAAAGATCCTGCCGCCCCGTGGTCAAGAACACCCGCGTGCCAGGCAGATCCCGAGCCGCGTCAGCAACACTGTCCCGCCACTGCCAGCCCTCGACAGCCGCGAACCCCGGCCGTCGCAGGATCAGAAACGGCACCCCGACCAGCCCGCAAGCCTCAAAAGCATTGGCCGTGATCCGCGCGGCGAACGGGTGCGTGGCGTCCACAACGGCGTGGATGTCGTTGTCCCGCAACCACGAAGCGAGTCCGGCAACCCCGCCGAACCCGCCGATCCGAACCTCCCCGACCGGCAACCGAGGCGAACTGACCCGCCCGGCCAAGGAAGAAACCGCCGGCACCCGGGCAGCCAGCTCGCGAGCCTCCCCGGTCCCGCCCAGGATCAGGATCATCGAACGCGCGTGGCCGAGTACAGGTGACTGTCCGGGAACTGCGTCGCTCCCAGCGTCCGCCCCACGATGATCACCGCGGTGCGCTTGATCCCCGCCGCCTCGACCTGAGCGGCGATGTCGTCCAACGTCCCGCGCAACACGACCTCGTCAGCGCGAGACGCATAAGCCACCACCGCGACAGGACAATCCAGACCGTAGTTCGGCACCAGCTCGGCGACGACGTCCGCAATCCGTTGCACAGCCAGATGAAGCACCAGAGTCGAGTGCGAACGACCCAGCGTGTCCAGGTCCTCACCGTCCGGCATCGGAGTCGCCCGCTGCGAAGTGCGCGTCAGGATCACCGTCTGTCCCACGCCGGGCACAGTCAGTTCCCGCTGCAACGAAGCCGCCGCGGCCGCGAACGCCGGCACCCCGGGCGTCACGTCATAAGCGATCCCCAGGGCGTCCAACCGGCGGATCTGCTCAGCCATCGCGCTGAACACCGCGGGATCCCCGGAGTGCAACCGAGCCACGTCCAGCCCAGCCTCATCAGCCGCGACCAGCTCGGCCACGATCTCGTCCAGCGTCAACGAGGCGGTGTCGACCTTCCGCGCCCCAGCAGGACAGAACTCCAGCAGCTCCACCGGTACCAGCGCCCCGGCGTACAAGCAGACCGGCGAAGACTCGATCAACGAGCGCCCGCGCACGGTGATCAGATCAGCAGCGCCAGGACCAGCGCCGATGAAGTGCACGGTCACTTGACCACGCTCCACGTCGTCACCGGCAGGTGCGGCCGCCACCCGGTGAACTTCCCGACCGAAGACCCCCGGTTCACCGCGATGCGAACCAGATCCCCGCCGAGCCGCGCGTACCACTGCGCCACCACGGCCTCGGACTCCAGCGTCACCGCGTTCACCACCAGCCGGCCACCCGCACCGAGCGCGTCCCAGCAGGTCTGCACCACACCGGGAACCGTCAGCCCGCCACCGATGAAGATCGCGTCGGGCTTCTCCAGCCCTTCGAGAACAGCAGGAGCCCGTCCAATGTGGACCTCGACTCCGGGCACGCCCAACGACGCAGCGTTACGCTCGATTCGCTCTGCGCGCACGGCATCCTGCTCCACCGCGATCGCCCGGCACGTTGAATGCGTCCGCGCCCACTCGATCGCGATCGAGCCCGAACCTGCCCCGACATCCCACAGCAGCTGCCCCGGCAACGGCGCCAACGTCGACAGCGAAATAGCCCGCACCTCACGTTTGGTCAACTGGCCGTCAGTCTCGTACGCGTCGTCCGGCAGCCCGGGCACCCGCGAGTAGGCGCTCCCGGCGTACTCGGCAGCGATGACGCACAACGGATCCGCACTTTCCCCGGACCACTGGTAGACCCGCTCGGCAGGCCCACCCAACTGCTCCAAGACTGTAATCGGCCCAGCGAGTTCCGCAACGGTTGCAGGATCACCACCGAGTACCAATATCCGGCGCCCAGGGGTCAGCGCGGGCCGCAGCAGGTCAGGCGAGCGCCCCACCAGCGACACGACCTCGACCTCGTTCAACGCCCACCCGAGCCGCGCACAGGCCAGCGACACCGACGACGGATGCGGAACCACCGTCACCCGCGACCCCAGCAACCGCACCAAAGTGGTGCCGATTCCATGGAACATGGGATCGCCGGACGCCAGCACGCACACGTCGCGGTAGCGCTCGAACAGCGAGGGCAACGCCGGGACCAGCGGCGACGGCCACACCACCCGCTCGAAGTCCCCAGGCACCAGGTCGAGCTGCCGCGAGCTCCCCATCAACACCCGCGCGCGCGAAACCGCGGCCTGAGCAGCGGGAGACAGCCCGTCCCACCCGTCGGCCCCGATGCCGACCACGACGACGTCAGACGGTTCCGGAGACACGCCGCACCTGGATCTCGATCACCACGCGGGTCGGGTTCACCCGAGGCTGCCGGTACCGCACGGCGTACCGGCGAACAGCCTCGTCCACGGACGCGGCGTCGTCCCGGACCACCGCGGGTCCCTCCAAGGTGGACCAGCGGCGACCGTCCACCTGACACACAGCCGCGTAACCCGCTTTGAGCACGTGCTTGACCTTCCACGAACCACCATCGGTGATGATCCGCGCCACGCCGGCCTCAAGATCGAGCGTGACCCCGACCGGCACCACGTGGGGAGTGCCATTCGGACGCACAGTGGACAGCGTGCACAGGTGCCGCTCCGTCCAGAACTCGGCGAACTCGGCGCCCCGCTCGATCGACATGTCACGCATCATGCACAAGCGGCCCCCTCGACACGAAATCGAGGGGGCCGTATTCCAGAGCACTACGGATAGCTGACGACGTTCACCGGCACGGTGCCCGGCGGCGTCACCGCCCCTACGTCGTTCACCACGTGCGTGATCGTTCCCTGGTAGTTGAGCGACACGGTCAGCAGGTTGTGCATCCTCACGCCGGACCGGTTGGGCACCTCGAACGCGTGCTCGGCCCGCACCGACGGGTTGACGTTGAAGAAGCAGTAGCTGCCGAGCCCCCACGCCTCGTGCGTGGTGACGTTGTCGCCGACCTTGTACGCCGCGTACCCGGTCACGCCGTTCGGAGCCATCCAGGAGGCCTGGTTCGGGACGTCGTAAGGCATCTCGTTCTGGAAGAAGATCGTCCGTCCACCCTGGCCGTTCCAGATGACCTGGTACTTCTGGTAGTGCTCGACGAACAACCCCGTCGCCAGCACGTTGTCGCCGTTCACCACCACTCCGGTGTCGCCGACGGCCTCGGTCCAGCCGAACGTCCCGGGGTTGCCGTGGTCGGCGCGCCACGCCCAGGTGTGGTCGATGATCGTGTTGTGGCTGTTGACGACCAGGCTGTTGGTCGCCTTGCCCGCCACCGCGCCGCCGACGCGGAAGAACACGTCCTGCAACGTGGTCGGGTTGCTCGCGTGCGCGGTCGAGGACCCCGACGGCCCGACGGTGAGCAGCGCGGACGAGCGAGTCGTCCCGGCGTCGAACAGGATGCCCTTGATCCGCACGCCGTCGACGTCCGCGACCTGCATCGCGTTGACGCCGTTGTCCGGCACGAACGTCGCGTACCCGATGCCGAGCACCACGGTGTTCGGCCGCGTCACGTTGATCGTCTGGTCGAGGTGGTAGATGCCGGGCGTGACGAACAGGTCGCAGCCGCTCGCCAGCGCCGCGTTGATCGTGGAGGCCGTGTCACCGGACTTCACGACGTAGAACTGGCTCATCGGCAACGAGCTGCCCGGCGTGCCGCCGTTGATCCACGACGCACCGGAAGCGTTGGTGCGCAGGGAAGGCAGGAACACCCGGTACTTGCCGCCCTCGAAGTAGAGGTAGGGAACGTCGCGCGACACCGGCGTGGTGGCCAGGGTCGTCTCTGGCGGTGCCGGGAACGTGTTGGCAGGCGCACCCGGAGTCCCGGAGAACACCATGTTCCACACGCCGCCGTCCCAGCTGCCGTAGTTGGAATCGCGCGTGTACCACTGTTGCTGCGAGATGGACGCCGTCTGCCCCGACACCCGCGTGTCGGCCGTGTAGCCACCCGACGCGAACCCGTAGGAAGCCGGGTACAGCGCCAAGTTGCCGCGGACGTCCATGCGGCGGAACGGTGCCGCCTGCGCGACCGCCCACCTGTTGGTGCCGCTGCTCGGGTTGACCGCCATGTTCTCGGCCGACCGCCAGAAGTTCTGCAGCGCAACGCCCTTGTCCGACTCGTTGAACGCGTCGACCGTGATGTCACCGTTGATGACGACATCGCCGGGGTTGCGCCCGAGGCCGGAAACCGAGGTGTAGAAACCGACATCGTCGTGGACGTTGTACGTGCCCGGCTTGAACAGGTGCGCGACCCGGCGCGGCGCCATCTGCGCCGTCAGCGTGTCCTTCTGCTGGTTGAAGTCCGCGTCGAGCTGCGACTGGATGCTCGCGGCGGACATCGACGGGTCGAAGATCCGCGTGTTCGGCCCGAAGTTCGGCGTGTCGGACTGCACACAGCCCTGCTGCGTTCCGATCGTGTAAGTAGCGCCGCCCACCGACGAGTTCGCCAGCCCGGCCTTGATCCCGATCGCGTTGATGGTTCTGGAGCTGGGAACCGAGATCGGGCCGCTGTAGAGCGGAGAGCTCGCCGTCGGCGTCGAACCGTCCACTGTGTACCGGATCGATGCGCCGGAGGTCGCCGTCGTGATCGTCACCGTCTGAGCGGAGGTGTACGCACCGCCAGGTGGGCTGAAGCTCGGCGTCGCAACGGGTGCCTGCGTGCTGCCGTGCGTGTAGGTGAAGTGCGGCGTGTCGTACTGAGGGCCGCTCTTCTCGTAGGTGAACCAGTATTCGATCACGCTGCCCGACGACAGCCCGCCGACGGTCTTCTGCCACACACCGCTGTTGTTGGTCATGCGGAAGTTCTGCTGCGGCACATTGGTGATCAAATAGTGCACGTCGACGTACAGCGCGGGAGTCGTAGGCGTGAAGTCGATCCTCGCCTGACTGGCGTCCAGCGCCGTCACGTTCTGCGTGTAGTCAGCGGCAGCTGAGGCTGCCTCGGACGTCGCCAATGACGACAGAGCAATCACTGCGGCGGCGAAGCCGGCCCGCCATCTCGTCTTTGAGAGCGCTCTCACACCTGGGAACGGTAAGCCGGAAAGACCCGAAAAGACAAGCGACGTTTTCACCCGAACGAGCCCGTACCTTGGACCGAAAACAACCCATAGCGTTTTCCGTATGACCCAAGCGACATCCACCGCGTACAGCCGGGACCTCGGCGACGAGCTGCGACTGCTGCGCGAGCGGTTCTCGACTCTCAACGGCCGCAAGTTCGCGATCCAGCTTGGATGGGATCCAAGCAAGGTCTCGAACATCGAGAACGGCAAGGCGCGCGCGAGCGAGATCGACCTCGCGCAGTACCTTACCGCGTGCGGCCAGGACATAGAATTCTTCGATGACTTCAAGCGCCGCTACTACAACGCCTTCGACCTGGTCTGCGCCCAGACGCTGAGCAGCCTCCGCACCCTCGCGATGACCGAGTCGACGGCCACGAAGATCACCAGCTACGAACCTGCGTCGCATCCCGGCCTGTTGCAGACGAAGCAGTTCGCGCGCGAAGTGCTGGCAGAGGGCGGAGTTCACACCCCCGAGGACGTCGAGCGGCTCGCCGAGGCGCGCATCGAGCGGCAGACGGTGCTGCGCCGGCCGTTCCGCCCGGACTGCCTGTTCTACATCCACGAGCTCGCGTTGCGGCAGCGGGTGGCCAACGCCCAGGCCATGGAGGACCAGTACCTCCGCCTGATGTGCCACACGCACATCATCCGGATCGTGCCGCTGGACGTCGGCACCGCTTCCCTCGAGACGAACTTCACCCTGTACGAGTTCGACAAGGCCGCGCCGATCGTCTTCAGCGAGACCAACCTGGTGCAGGTCTTCGCTCAGGACGACGCGGTCGTCAAGCAGTGCAGGGACATGTTCGAGCGGCTGGAGACCCTGGCCTTGGACGAGGAACGATCGAAGAGCAAGCTGGTGGAGTACATCAACGCGCTTCGAGAGGCCCCCGACGGTTCCCGTGCTTAGACGCCTCGGTTCTCGTTGAGGTAGTTGTAGATCGTGTAGCGGGTGACCTCCAGGACACCCGCTAGATGATCGACCGAGTCGCGGATCAGGAAGAACCCTGCCTCGTCGAGCACCCGCACGACCTGCGACTTGTGCACCTTCTTCATGAGCTCGACCGGCACACCGACGTCCGCGATGGCTTTCTCGACCAGCACCCGTTGGAGCGTGTCCACGTCCTGCGGAAACGACTCCACCGGCCCGGAAGCCTCGTGCGCCGCGAGTTTGTTGACGCACAAGCACCCCACGGCCACGCCGGCCGCGTCGCGCACGAACGTCGTCGACGACCAGATCGCGCGCCCGTCGGGTGCGTAGGTCTCGTAACCCGGCATGTCCGTGGTGGTGCCGCGCCTCACGAGCCCCAGCAGCAGGTCGGTCATCGGCCCGCCCACCTGGCGTCCGGTCAGCGACCCGGCGATCGCGATGATCGAGTTGGGCAGCCGTGCCAGGTCGTGCACCACGACCTCGGTGTCCGGTCCGAGCGCGGAAGCGAGGCTGTCGACCGTCGGCACCAACGCCGACAACGCCGCCGGCACAGGCGAACTGGCCGCGCCCGACAACGACTTCAGGGCGGCCCGGACGCGTTCCAACGTGCCGCGCGAAGTCGTGGCGTGCGGTGACAGGCGAACGTGCTCGGGCCGGACCGTTGCCGTGATTCCGAAGGCGTTCAAGGCTTCCCCGACCTTGGGAGCCGCCTCGGGCATGGTGAACGCCAGGATCCCGGCCCGCCGCTCGCGTGCCGACACGATCTTGCCGCCGCACGACAGCACGATGTCTTCCAGCTCGGCAACGATCTCCGAAACGGTCGTGTCCAGCGTGGAAACGCCAGCGAGCTCAACGAGTTCGAGTGCCTCCGCGAAAGCACCCGACACGACCGGTGAGAGGTTCGTGATGTTCCACGAAGCCGCGTCCGGAGCGGCGTCGTGCACGGAGTTGTCGAACAGACCGGCGTCGACCGCGCCCGTCCAGCCCGACAACACGGGCTTGAGGCGTTCCAGAGCACGGTCCGACAGCACGACGAAACCGGTGCTCCACCCGGCCCGCAACCACTTCTGCCCGCCTACGACGAGCACGTCGGCGAGTTCCCAGGGCTCGTCGACGACCCCGAATCCCTGGATCCCGTCCACGATCAGCAGCCGGTCGCCGATGACCTCGCGGAGCGTTGCGAGGTCCGCGCGGTAACCGGTGCGGAAGTCCACAGCGGACACCGACAGCGCGGAAACCTCAGGCGTCAGGCGAGTTGCGACGGCAGCAGGCGCGACCGGCCCGTCGAACACCACCGACGGCAGCCCGGCCCGCACCCACGGGTAGGTGTTGGACGGGAACTCCGACGCCGAGTACATGACCGTCCCGGACAGCCCGAAGGCCGCCTGGAACAGGCCGACCGACGTGTTCGGGACGAGCGCGACATGATCGGTGTCGGAGCGGCACAACCGGGCGACGGCGGCCTTCACCCGTTGTTCCTCGCGCATCAGCGTGTCCACTGTGGACGGACCAGCCAGCGAGGCCTGTTCCATCAAGCACGAGGTGGCCGTGGCCACCGGTATTGACGGCGGACCGAAGCGGGCGAAGTCGAGGTACCCCTCCGGTTCGCGGAACTGGGCGAGGTACGAGGCGTCGATCAACTCAAAGCACCTTTGCGAGGAACTGTTGCGTGCGCGGTTGCTGCGGATTGTCCAGCACATCGGCCGGTGTGCCGCTCTCCACCACGGCGCCGTCGACGAGGAACACCACGCGGTCGGCGACCGAGCGGGCGAAGCCGATCTCGTGCGTGAGTACGACACCGCAGGCACGGCACGCGCGCTCGTGCGGTACGAGGACGGTCAGCTCAAGGACCACCCCACGACCCCGTTCCCCGCC
>NZ_JBEXPJ010000202.1:0-15276 GCF_040611995.1 Lentzea sp. NPDC006480 | reverse complement strand
TTATCCACGTCGACACCGATCCAGCAGTCGTCGAACACGGCCGCCTGATGACTGCCCGCCACAACCGGGCCACCTTCTTGCAGGCCGACGCCACCCACCTGAACAAGGTCCTGATCCCCCCGATCTGCGCGGGAACCCTGGAACTTCACAAGCCGATCGGTGTCTTGGCAGTGGGCCTACCCCACCTACTACCGGACAACGCCCGAGCGTTGACGTTCCTACCGTTCTACGGCGAAATCCTCGCGACAGGCAGCGCGCTTGCCCTCACCCACCTGACGCCGTGGTTCGCCGGACAGCTCACTCCCCACACCACGCCGCTGATCGCCGGCACAGGCAAATCCCTGCACCCGCGCAGACGACGCAAGGTCATGCAGATGTTCGCCGGCTTCACGTTGGCCGAACCCGGCCTGCTCTCGGACACCTCCATGCTGGCAGGCCTGGGCTTCAAAGCATGAAGCATGCCAATTGCCAAGAAGGAACCTCCGCAGGGCGCCCCCACCCCTCGCCCGCTCAAGGAAATACTCCACGAGCCCTACACCTACTTCCCAAAACGCACCCCGCCCAGAGTGCGGAGGTCGACGTGCGGCTCACCGGGAACGGGTGGACGAACCTCACCAGTGGGACGGGACAACGACGGCCGAACTGCCACTCGAGGTGTGCGTGATCTCCGCGCTCATAGCCGAGGGCCCGTCATGGTCCGGACGGGCTTCTGGCCGATTCTCCAGATATGACCCGACATCACAGTGGTCCAGAACGTCACCGACGTAGTTTTGTCGGTCTGGTGTGACCGCATTTGTTCGTCGGCGGCGACCGCACTGTGCATGGCGGCGAAGTCTGTATCCGTGAGTTTTGGCCGCAGCCGGGGCTTGCGGTGGGATGATGCCTGTGCTTCACGAGGGAGCACGGGATGCCTCCACAGTCGAAGGTAGAGCTGTACGCCCGAAGGTAGAGCTGTACGCCGCGATCCGCCGGGACGCCCGGTCGGGTATGTCGGGGCGCGCGCAGGAGCGCAAGCATAACGTCGGACGGCGGACGGTGGTGAAGGCGCTGTCCTCGGCGTGGCCGGAGGCGCGGAAGAAGCCTCCGCGGCGGCCGTCGAAGCTGGACCCGTTCAAGCCGGTGATCGACGAATTCCTGCGCGCGGACCTGGACGCGCCGCGCAAACAGCGGCACACGGTGAAGCGGATCTTCGACCGGCTGATCGACAAGCACGGCATGTCCGACGTGTCGTATCAGGTGGTGCGCGCCTACGTCGCGGCCCGGCAACCGGAGATCCGCGCCGCAGGCGGGCGGGGCCCGGCGACGGCGTTCATCCCGCAGGCGCACCGGCCGGGGGTGGAGGCCGAGGTCGACTTCGGGGAGATCGCGGTCCGGCTGCGCGGCACGTGGTCACCTGTTTCCTGTTCGCGCTGCGCTGCTCGTTCTCCGGCAAGCCCGTGCACCGCGCGTTCGCCTCGGGCGGGCGGGAGGCGTTCTTCGGGGGCCACAAGCAGGCGTTCCGGGTGTTGGGCGGGGTCCCGGCCGGGCGGATCCGCTACGACAACCTCAAGGCCGCGGTCGCGCAGGTGATCGGCTTTTCCCGGCACCGGGTCGAGACCGAGAGGTGGGTCGCGTTCAGGTCCCACTGGGGCGTCGAACCGTTCTACTGCCACCTGGGCTGACCGGCGCGCACGAGAAAGGTCGCGTCGAAGGCCAGATCGGCTGGTTCTGCCGCAACCACCTCGTCCCGGTCCCCGAGGTCGAGTCGCTGGCCGAGCTGAACGCGACGATCAACGCGTTCGACGTCGCCGACGACGCCCGCCGCATCGGGGTCCGCCCGCGCACCGTCGGCGACATGTTCGCGATCGAGGCCCCGCAGCTGCGGCCGCTGCCGGACGAGCCGTTCGAGACCGGTCGCTGGGGTTCACCTCGCGGGTCAACCGCTACGCCCAGATTCCCGTGCGCACCAACCAGTACTCAGTCCCGGTCCGGCTGATCGGCCGCCGGGTCCGGGTCCTGCTGCACGCCTCCGAACTGGTGGTGTTCGACGGCCGGACCGACATCGCCCGGCACGAACGGCTGCTGGCCAAGGGTGGCACCCGCCTGGAACTCGACCACTACCTCGAGGCGCTGCTGCGCAAACCCGGAGCGCTGGCCGGCGCGACCGCGCTCGAGCAGGTCCGCGCCGCCGGGAAGTTCACGCCGGTGCACGACGCGTGGTGAGCCGCGGCCCGCAAGGCCGACGGCACCCGCGCGCTGATCGAAGTGCTGCTGCTGCACCGGCACCTGGCCCACGAGCACGTCGTGGCCGGGCTGCGCGCGGGCGCGCTCACTGCGGACGCGGTCGCGCTGGAGGCCCGCAAATCCGCCGACACCGCCCACGACCCGGAACCCGTTCCGGCGCCGGGGGCGGCGGTCACGCCGCTGACGCTGCGCCGGCTCGCGCAGCTGCCACCCGACACCCGGCCGCTGCCCTCGGTCGCGGTCTACGACCAGCTTCTGCCGAGCCACCGACGCAGGGAAGGAACCCGCTGATGCCCACCACCCGTCGCCGCGGGTTGACCGAGCAGGCCGCCACCGCCGCCATCGACCAGGCCTGCCGGGCGCTGCGGCTGCCGACCATCCGCGCCCAGTTCCCCGACATCGCCGAGACCGCCGGCCGCGACCAGATGTCCTACCGCGGCTTCCTCGCCGAACTGCGCATGGCCGAATGCGACGACCGGGTCCGGAGACGTTCCGAGCGCCGCATCAAGGCGGCCGCGTTCCCACGCGAGAAGTCGTTGCGGGGCTTCGACTTCGACGAGAACCTCAACGTCGACCCGGCTGTCATCCACACCCTCGCCACTTGCGAGTGGGTCAAGAAAGGACTGCCGCTCTGCCTGATCGGCGACTCCGGCACCGGCAAGTCGCACCTGCTGATCGCGCTCGGCACCGAGGCCGCGATGGCCGGATTCCGGGTCAAGTACACCTGGCCACCAAGCTGGTCAACGAACTCGTCGAGGCCGCCGACGACCTCATGCTCACCAAGACGATCGCCCGTTACGGCCGCGTCGACCTTCTCTACATCAACGAACTCGGATACATGGAGCTCGACCGCCGCGGCGCCGAACTCCTCTTCCAGGTGCTGACCGAACGCGAAGAGAAAGCCTCCGTCGCGATCGCCTCGAACGAATCGTTCGCCGGCTGGACCAAGACCTTCACCGACCCGCGCCTCTGCGCCGCCATCGTCGACCGGCTGACCGTCGGCGGCAACATCATCGAAACAGGCACAAAGTCTTACCGGCTCGCCCACAGCCGCCGTGTCCAGCACGAAAGCACGGTGCCAGGAAAGAAAAAGGGATGACCAGCCCGCGCCCGCTCGGGGAATCCCGCAGCCCAAATCGGATCCTTCAGCGCACGCCGGTGGACATCGACCTGCACAGGAAAGGCCCGCGGACTTAGAAGCCGCGGAACACACCGTCCACGTCGGCCGCTTCGGCGTAATCGCCGAATTCCATGTTGGCGATGGAGAGATTGGCGTCGATCGAAGGGAATTCGGAGACGAGAGCGCGGAGCGTGCCTCCTGCCTCATCCTCGTCGTCGAGGTAGCCGCTGTCGACAATGAGCAAGCTGCGGTCCTGCGGCCGCTCTGCCAGCTCGGCGGTGACCGCATCCGCTATCGCGATGTACGGGTATCCGGCATCGTCCGGCACCAGGTTCAGCAACTGCTCCGCCGTCGCGCCCTCGTAACAGGAATCGTCGATGAGCAGCAGATCCGTGAGCAGCCCCTCAGCAGGGTACTTGCGGATCAACTCACACAGGTCGTCCCAGACCTGTTGCTGGTCGAAATCGGTACGGATTAGCAGCGCACCGTCACCATCGGAAGCGTTTTCACGCGTCCGTTGTACCAAGGCCACGTCCCCCGTCGCACGGTTCCTGCGTTCCCTGGCAATGCGATGTGCCCTTTCGTTCCTGTTCACAGCCCTCGGCAAGTCGCGAAACTTCCCCCGGCAAACGCCATCACCTCACCTGGGAACTTGACCACCTCGCTCCCCTGACGTCACCCGAACAGGTACGGTCACTTCCCGCCGACATTGATCAAGCCCGGCGCCCCTGACTGCGGTCACAACTCACCAACATCCGCGGCCGGTTCCCGCCGTCACAACCACGCCGGCGTCCCGCGCCCACACACTGCACAATTACTAATCTGTAGCTGCGACAACAACGCGACATGTTTGCAGTAGTGCCCAACGTCGTCGCCGACCTCGCACGAGCGCATACGCCAGATCTGACGGCCGACACTGACGCCTGGCGTGACGGCAGGCGTAGTCCACGTTTGCGAACTGGTGTGAAGCAGGTCTGCCCGAACCGAATGACCGTTGATGGGCGATGCCAGCAGCGGATCTCGCGGTGTGCCGAGCGAATCGACGAGACCACGTCCACACCGAGGATGGAAGAGGCGTGAGCGTCTCCGCTAGCGGGCAGGAGACACCCACGCCTCGAGACTATTTGGTGGAACCTGCGAGAACCCCTTGCACGAAGTACTTCTGGAACGCCAAGAACACCGCCAGCGGCACCACCATGGACAGAAACGCTCCAGTGGACAGCAGGTCGATGTTCGCACCGAACTGCCGCAACTGCGATCGCAACGCCACGGTGATCGGTGCGGAGTCCTGGTCCGCGAACACCAGCGCCACCAGCAGATCGTTCCACACCCAGAGGAACTGGAAGATCGTCAGTGAGGCCAGCGCGGGCTTCGCGATCGGCAGGACCACTCGGCGAAACACCACCCACTCGGTCGCACCGTCCATCCTCGCGGCCTCCACCAGGTCGACCGGAATGCCCGTGAAGAAGTTGCGCAGCAGGAAGACCGCGAACGGCAGACCGAACGCGACGTGGAACAGCACGACGCCGGTGATGGTGCCGAACAGACCCAACGTCCCGAACAGCTTGGCTACCGGGATCAACGCCACCTGGATCGGCATCACAAGCAGTCCCACCACACCGACGGTGAGCCAATCTCGGCCAGGGAAGTCGATCCACGACAACGCGTACGCCGCCAGTGACGAGATCACCACGACCAGCACCGTCGACGGCACCGCGATGTACACAGTGTTGAGAAACGACTGCCAGATCGCCTCGTTGCCAGCGAGATCGGCGTAGTTCTTCAGGGTGATCTCGGCGGGCCTGGTGAAGATCGTCCACCAGCCGCTCGCAGTGTTGGCCTGCTCACCTCGCAGCGATGCGACCAGCAGCCCGAACACCGGCATCAGCCAGAACAGTGCGACCAGCGCCAGGCCAACCTGCACCGCGCCGTTGCCAAGCTTCCCAATGAACCTCGTGAGCGGGCCGCGTTTCGGCGACCCGGTCACGGGCACCTCGACAACCTGCGACGAGCGGGCTTCACGGGGCAAAACTGTGGTCACGATCGCTCCCGTCGGAACCTGCGGATGTTGTAGAGCATCGCCGGAGCCACCAACAGGAAGAGGATGATCGCCAGAGCGCTGCCGACACCCTGGTCACCACCGGCGCCGAAGGACACCTGCCACATCTGCAGCGCCAGCACGTTCGCTTCCTCCTGCACCGAGCCCGGTGCGATCACGAAGACCAGCTCGAAGATCTTCAGCACGTTGATCACGAGCGTGACGAAGACCGTGAGCAACAGCGGGGCCAGCAGCGGCACGGTGACCCGCCGGAACACCTGCCACTCGGTCGCACCGTCCACCCGTGCGGCTTCCAGCGCGTCACGGGGAATCGCCGACAACCCGGCCGCGATGAACGTGATCGCGAAGCCCGTCATGATCCAGATCCACGACGAGATGATCACCGGAGTGACCAGGGTCGGACCGAGCCAGGTGAGACCCCGGAACGGCAACGCGAAGGCGCTGGACGGCAGTCGTAGTGAGTACTGCCCCGGCGCCAGGTCCGGGAAGACGAACCTGCCGTCGTCACCCGTCGTCGTTGTCGACAGCACGGCCCCGTCACGCAGGATCTCGACGGTGAGGCCAGGCATCCCGCGTTCGGTGGGATCAATCTCACCCGAGCGGCCACTCGCCGACACGTCCAGCCATGCCACACCACGCACCTCCCTGTGGCCGCTTTCGGACTTCGACGCGGAGCGCGCGGTGTTGGGCAGTCGCTGCGGCGAGTACCCGACCAACGGCAGCGACACAACGTCGCCAGGTGAAACCGTCGCGGTGCTGGTGTATCCGAGGTCGCCGGCCGTGAGACCGGACCGCGGGCGAGCACCGGGATAGGGTGATGGCGGAGAGAAAACGTCATGTACCCCTACCATCGCCGCGTTCACCACACCGCGCGCCGGGTCCTCCTCGTAGACCAGCCGGAAGATGATTCCGGAGGCGAACAGGGAGATCGCCATCGGCATGAAGAGGATCAGCCGGAACGCCGTGGCCCACCTGATCCGTTCGGTCAGCACCGCGAAGATCAGACCGAGGCAGGTGACCGCAGCGGGGGCGACGACCACCCAGATCACGTTGTTGCGGAAGGCGATGAGCGTGCGCGGGTCAGTGAACGTCTCGACATAGTTGTGGACGCCGACGAACTTGTCGCCACTCGCGTCGAAGAAGCTGCGCAGCAGCGAGTAGACCAACGGGTAGACGACCAGTGCACCCAGGATCAGCAGCGCGGGGAGGAGGAACAGCACGGCCTTGCCAGGGGATCGCCCTGGCTCGGCCGCTCTGCGTGCGCGCAGCACGTGGGTCATGGCTTGTAGGCCTTACCCGCGGCTGACTCAAGACCTTGCATCGTCTCGTCGATCTTCGTGGGGTCACCGAGGAAGTCCTGGAGTGCCTTCCACATGCCCGCGCCCTTGGTGCCGCCGAACGCTGCAGGCGTGAGGTCGGACATATCGAACCGCACGTTGTCACCCGCATCGAGGATCTGCTGGGCAAGCTCATGGGTCACCTCATTGGGATACGCCTTCGGCTCGATGCCCTTGTTCGCGGAGAGGTAACCACCGTCGGCCGCCCACACCGATCCAGACTCCGGCGAAGCGAGGAACTGCATCAGCTTGGTCGTAGCAGCGTCGTCCTTGAACTGCACGGCCATGTCGCCGCCAGTGACGACCGACGGAGCGCTGCCGTTCAGCGACGGGAACGGGAAGAAGCCCGCGTCCTGTCCCACGACGGTCTTGGTGCTGGAGCTGATGACGCCGGCGACGAAGTCACCCTCGTACACCATGGCTGCCTGGGAGGGGTCGTCGAAGACGTTCGTCACAGACTTCGCGAACTCGGTCTGCAACGCCCCCGACGAGCCGCCCTGGACCAGTTTCGCGTCACCGAACAACTTGGCGAGTTCACGTAGCGCCACCCGCACGGTCTCATCGGTCCAGGGGATCTCGTGCCGTGTGAGTTTGTCGTAGTTGTCGGGACCCGCAGTACGCAGATAGACGTTCTCGAACCAGTCGGTGAGCGTCCACCCGTCGGCGCCCGCGATCGAGACCGCCGGCGTGCCCGCGTCCGCTAGCGCGCGGGAAGTTGCGAGGAATTTGTCCCATGTGGCGGGTTTCTCGACCGGCAAGGAGGCGGCTTCGAACGCCTTCTGGTTGTACCAAACCGTGGACTTGTTGGCGACCTTGAAATACACGCCGTAGAGCCGGTTGTCGAAGCTGCCGAGCTGCTTCCAAATCGGCGCGTAGTTCGCCGTGACAGCGTCCTCCACCTCAGCACCCACCGGCTTGATCGCGCCGGACTTCGCGAGCTGTGCCGCGAAACCCGGCTGCGCCACGAGCGCAATGCTCGGCGGTGTGCCGCCAGAAACCCTGGTCTGCACGACGGTCGGCAACTCGTCACCGGCACCCGTGTACCTGACCTGCGCTCCGGTCTTCTTGGAGAACGCGTCGAGGACCTTCTCGAAGTGCACCTGCTCCTCACCGGACCACGTGCCGATGACATCGACCGTCTGCCCGGCCAGCGCGCGGTCCGAGCCGGCCTCGCCCGCCCCGCAGGCAGTTGCGGCGAGCGCCACAGCGCACAGACCCGCGATGATGCTTAGTCTCATGACTACTCCTCGTTCCAGATTGCGACACCGGTGGCCGGGTCGAAGAAGTGCAGGCGGGACGTGTCGACCCAGACGGCGACGTCCTGTCCCTCGTAGATCTGTGAACGGGGGCTGAACCGGCCCACCAGCACGGTGCCCGTGCCGCCGACGGGCACGTCGGCGGCACCCGAGTCCTCTGCCAGCGCGCGCGTGTCATCTGTGTCGGCTTCATCGGCGTCCACCGGGAAGTGAACGAGCACGTCCGACCCCATTGCCTCGACCAGATCGGCGACCGTGTGCAGCAGCGCACCCTCGACCTGCTCCACGAGGGTTCCGTCCTCCATGTCTTCCGGCCGGATCCCCAACACGACATCCCGGCCGACGTAGTTCGCCAGGGCGGGCCGTTCGCGGAGAACGGACTCCGGCAGCCGCAGGGAGTCCGAGTTGAAAATCACCCAGTGCTGCCCGGCGTTGTCCACCTGCAAGCGGGCGATCAGCAGGTTCATTCCCGGAGAACCGATGAATCCGGCCACGAAAAGGTTCACTGGACGGTCATAGAGCTCTTGAGGTGGACCAACCTGTTGCAACACACCGCGTTTCATCACCGCGACTCGGTCGCCCAGCGTCATTGCCTCGGTTTGGTCGTGGGTGACGTACACCGTCGTGACATGGAGATCACGTTGCATCCGTGCGATTTGAGCTCGCATCTGCACTCGCAGTTTCGCGTCCAGATTGGACAGAGGCTCGTCCATCAGGAACACCTGCGGGGCCCGCACCATCGCCCGCCCCATCGCCACGCGTTGTCGCTGTCCGCCAGAAAGGTTGCGCGGCTTGCGATCGAGGTGTTCGGAGAGCTCCAACACCTCCGCGACGCGGCGTACGCGCTGCTCGATCTCCTTCTTGGGCATCTTGCGCAGGGTGAGTCCAAACGCGATGTTGTCGAAGACGTCCAGATGTGGATACAGCGCATAAGACTGAAACACCATTGCGACATCGCGATCACGGGACGGCACGTCGTTGACGACGCGATCACCGATTCGGATCGTGCCCTCGCTGATGGTCTCCAGACCCGCGACCATCCGCAACGCGGTGGTCTTTCCACACCCGGACGGGCCAACGAGCACGAGGAATTCGCCGTCCCGGATGTCCAGATCCAGGTCCGTCACGGCACGAGTGCCGTCGCCGTATGCCTTGCCCAGACCGGCAAGCACCAGTTCCGCCACACCAACTCCACAACATTGTGAACTGAGGCACCGCGAGTGCGGTGTAGCGGGGAACATTAAGCCGCCCCACCCTAACGGAGGCCTAAGCGCAGAGAACGATCGGAATAAGGGTCATAAGGGAACAGTCGCGTGTCCGGACAACCCTTGTGAGCGGGACTGTCACCTTGGCCCACCTACTCTGGCAAGATGCCGAGAGCGCTTGTGGTCGAGGATGATCCCGCGGTCCAGATGGCCCTGGTGCACGCACTGCGCGGACTCGGCCTCGTGACACAGGCTGTGAGCACTGCAGCAGCCGCGTTGCAGGGCGCGGCCGCGACTGAGTTCGACGTCGTGGTGCTCGATCTTGGTCTGCCAGACCTGGACGGCACAGTTGCACTGACGATGCTTCGCAGCGTCAGCAACGCCCCTGTGATCGTCGCTACGGCGCGCGGTGACGAGGAGTCCGTCGTTCGCTCGCTGAATGCGGGTGCGGACGACTACATCGTGAAACCCTTCTCCAGCAAGCATCTCGCCGCACGGATCAACGCGCTACTGCGCCGAAGCCGACCCTCGACGCGCATCGGAGCGCCGGGTGACATGATCGATCTCGGCGAGCTCCAGATCGACCTGAGCAGGCGGCGCGCCACGCTTGGTGACAAGACGCTCGACCTCAGCAGGCGGGAGTTCGACTTGCTGGCCTACCTGGCACAACGACACGGCTGCGTTGTCAGCAGGCGCGAACTGTGTGAGGCCGTCTGGGATCAGGTGTCCATTTCGGACGATCGAACGATTGATGTGCACATGTCGTGGTTGCGCCGCAAGCTTGGCGAGACCGCCGCCGAGCCACGCTACCTGCACACGATCCGAGGGGTTGGCTATCGCCTCGCGGAACCGGAATGAGGCAGCTCACCACACACGCGCTCTTCCGTGCCTGCGGGGCCCTGACCGCGCTGCTGATGTTGTTCGTCATCGTGCTCTCGGTACAACACGAACACGATCTGGTCTATGCGGCGGATGTCCGGGACGCGACCGTCGTCGCGGAAGTGCTGACCGCCAGCACCGACAGGGACGTCGTTCGCGCGGCGATCGGCCGCACGGCCGCGGGAAGGTCTGGTCGGCTGACAGCACGACTCAGCGACGGTGACACGCTTGGCATGAGCAACGACGATCCTGTCGTCACACTGCCGCTGCGCGCCGCGGACGGTGGCAACGCCGTCGTATCTGTGGTTCCCGGCCCGGTTCCGTTGCCGCTGTTCACCATGGTCCTCACACTCGCGATCGCTTTGGTGGGTCTAGCGGTCGCCGTTCCGCTAGGCCGGCGACCTCTTCGCCCGGTCACCCGAGCGCTCACCGTGCTCACCCAGGTCGCGCGGGAAGGTGGCGGCCGCGTCCGAGTCCACGGACCTGCTGAGCTGACGGAACTTGCGGACGCGATCAACGCGACGGCGGACCGGACGGAGGTGTTGCTCGCCAACGAACGGGAAATGGTCGCGGACATCTCCCACCGGCTACGCACGCCGCTCACCGCGTTGCGACTGAACACCGACGCAATCGGCACGGGCGATGCCGAGAACCGGGTCCGCGCCTCTGTGGACGAGCTCGAGCGCGATGTCAACCGGATCATCGGCGTGCTGCGACCAAGTTCGACTGCACCGGCCTCCCAGGCCTGCGATCTGGCCGCTGCGGTGACCGACCGGATGACGTTCTGGTCGGCTTTCGCCGGGGCGCAGAACCGCAGCTTCGAGGTTCGGACGACAACGGAGACGGCGCGAGTCCCGCTCGCGCGCGACCAGATCGACGCGGTCGTGGACACATTGCTGGCCAACGTTTTTCAACACACACCTCCCTGCGCCGCAGTAGCGGTCGATGTGGTGCGGCATGCAGGCTGGGTCACGCTCGTGGTCGAGGACGGCGGGCCCGGTTTCGCCGATCCCAGCGGGGCGTTGCGTCGGGGTGCGAGCGGCTCCGGGTCGACCGGGCTCGGCCTCGACATCGCTCGGACAGCCGTGGAGTCAACCGGCGGCCGCATCGTCGTCGACAAGGGACGGCTCGGCGGTGCTCGGGTGAGGTTGCGGATGGCCGAGGCCGGCCGCAAGGAGTGCCCGGAAGATCCGCGTGCGTGGCGTCTCTGGTCGAAGACCCATCTGCGCCCGACCTGACTCGCGCCGCAGGAGACCAGCGGCCCGGTCGGTGCGGTGTGAGCCGCGCTGTTTTGGGCAGCCGAGCGACATGTGGGGGCCCTCGGCATGTCAAATGCGGCGAAGTAGTCGTTGCGTCACTTCTCAGTCCGGGTTCCGCCCCAGCCGAGTCCACAGGCGGCTGAGATCCCAGTGAGCCTTCAGGTCGTGGTAGACCTGACTCGCCCCGTCTGCCGCCGTCGTCGCAGCGGCCATGTTTCCAGCTGCGTGCTCAGCGATCGCCAGGTCTTCGAGCGTCTGTCCGAGCTCGGTCTTCCGGCCGACCGTCCGATAGTGACCTGCCACCGCGCGCAAACCGTCCACATCAGACTCAACGAGGGCACGGCAGCGGCGGGCAGCCGCCGACGCACGTGCTGGCACCGTTTCCTTCGCCGCTTCCTCAGCACAGGCATCCGCCGCAGCCAGCGCCGTCCGGTGGTCCTCGACGGCGAGGGCCAGGCGAACCAGGTCGGGCAGCCACTGATGCCGCAACATCATCTGCGCGTAGCGGCGGTCGAGCAGCATCGCGAACATCTCGATCGCACCCGCGACATCACCGGTTCGCGCGGCGGCCATCGCGCGCGCCGCCTGCAGGAAGTCGCAGTTCTCCCGGTCGAACTCGGTCACCATCGGCAGGCTCGCCCCGGCCAAGAGGTGCTCGGACAATGCCACGTCGTCGTCGCGGTGCACGGCGATCAACGCGCCCACGCCGTGCATCAGCAGCACAGGCCCGCCCTCGCGCAACCCGAAGCCGGTGAAAGCCGACTTGCTCAGTACGCGCTGGATCCTGGTGGTGCTGTCATCCCAGTCGCCCAGCCAGAACTGGTGCACTGCGGCGGCGACCTGCAACCCCGCGTCCGGCGCACCGCGCTGAGCCGCAATGTCGAACGCCTGCCGCAACGTCTCACTCGCCTCGTCCAGCCTGTCCAAGCACTGCAGCGTGAACAGCCGGTTGTCCAGCAGGACGAGCCGGAGATCGGTCAGGCTTGCGTCGGTGCCGATCACTGCGAGCGCCCGGTCGAGATGGCCGGCCGCCCGGACGTAATCACGCCGTACTGCGTCGACCTGCCACAGAACCTCCAGCGACTGTCCGACCGAGAACGGATCGCGCGCCCGCTCGCCCAAGTCGATGCCTTCATGTGCCCGCTCGGAGGCGGCCTCCAAATCGCCGGGACCTGCGCGCAACACCAACGACAGCAACGAAAGCAGCCGCGCGCGCCAGAGGTCGGGCAGACCGGTGTCCGCGAGCGCGATCTCCAACTCGTCGATGGACTCGGTGGCCCTCGACGCTCGATACGGCACGTAAGCCATGATCCAGCGCATCTCAGCCGCCAGGTCCGGATCATTGAGCAGCTGCAATGCGCGCCGCGCGTGGTATTCAGCCTCCGCGTCTCGGCCGACGCGGAACAGTGCCCTGCTCAGGAAGGTCATGAGCGTGGCCCGCTCTCCAACGCCGCTGACCTCCAGCGCGCGCTCCAGCAATTCGATGCACGCGATCGGCGCCTGGCTCGTCAACGCCGACGCCACGCCGACGAGCCACTTGAGTGACCACGGGCTCATCTCCCCCGCAGCCAGCACCTGACCCGCGACGAACGCGGGAGTCGCGCCAGAGCGGGCCAGTATCTCAGCCGCCTGGTGGTGCAGTGCGATCCGCAAGCCAAGCGGCATGCGGCCGTAAAGCGCCTGTCGCAGGAACGGATGCCGGAACGCCAGCCGGTCCCCGGCCTCGCGCAGCACACTCGCGGCGATCGCCTCCTCGATCGCGGGCAGCACCTCCGCGATCGGCTGTTCACTGACTGTGGCCAGGTCCGAGACCGCGAATTCGGTGCCCAGTAACGCGGCCCAGCGCAATAGGTCGTGTGTGCCGGCCGAAAGGAGGTCCAGCCGGTCTGCGACCGCGGACAACAGCGAGTATGGAATCTGGTCGAATGCGCCAGGGCTGACTTCAGCGGTGTCGCTGTCGATTCGCACAGCCTCGTCGCGCAGCAAGATGTCCGCCATCTCCCGTACGAACAACGGGTTGCCCTCCGCACGCGTCGAGATCCGCCGCAGCTCGTCACCTGGGCGCGCTCCCAACAGAGCGCCGATCATGCCGTCGACCGCATCGTCGGTCAACGGGTGCAGGTCGAGCACGTCGCCGTGCACAGAGCCCACCGCCACCCGGAGCTGCGTCACCTCTGCCCGCGTCGGCGACGGTCGTGCAGCGCCGATCACCAGCAACGGCAGCGACGGGGTCAGCGAACTCAGCCGGTGTATTACCTCGAGACTGGCCTCGTCCGACCATTGCACGTCGTCGAACACGACAGCGAGCGGACCGCTCGCACACAGCTCCTCGACCAGGCCGACGATCTTGTCGATGGCGCCGAAGACCGGCAGCCCGCCGCCGAGCGACACGCTGGAGCCGTCATCGTCGTGCAGTGCCTGCCAGATCGCGGCCTTCCGGTCGTCGGTGGTGTGCGCGTCGATCTCCAGGCACTCCAACGCAAGCCGGAGCGGAAAGCGTTGCCCCAGCTCTTCGGCAGCCGCGTAGGCCCGCTGGCAGGACAACTGTTCGGCCATTCCCAGTGCGGCGCCCAACAGCGCGGACTTGCCGATCCCCATCTCACCCTCGACCCAGATCGCCGATCCGGTGCCCGCTGCGAGGTTGTTCATTGCGACCCGCACGACCTCCAGTTCGGTCGCACGGCCGAACAACGGTGGTCCCAGCGGCGGTTCGACCGAAGTCCTCTGCGCGACAACGGGGTCGTGGTCATCGGCCAGGATGCGGTCGCGCAGTTCGCGCAACGACTCGCTGGGTTCGATTCCAAGCTCGGCCACGTAGAGGGTACGGGTCTCTCGGAACAGGTCGAGCGCTTCAGCGATCCGGCCACTCCGGTGCAGCGCCCGCATCAACAACTCGCGCGCCGCGTCGCGGAACCGATCAACAGCGAGAAACGCGGTCAGATCGGCCACCGCCTGGTCCGGCCGACCCTGCGCGAGCAGTGCTTCGGCCCGCAGCTCCACCATCGTGTGATGGAGTTCGGTGAGCCGGGAGCGCACACCGGCAATGCGGGGTCCTGGGACGCCGGACAGTGGTTCACCGTGCCACAGGGTCAGAGCGGTGCTCGCTGCCTCAAGTGCGGCGGCTGGCGCGCCGGCGGCGAGCTGCGTGCGGACGATTTTTTCGGCATCCACGAGGCGCAACGCGTCCACCTGGTCGCGGTCCACCTGCAGCAGGTAGCCCGTTCCCGCGGATCGCAACAGCTCCTGGTGCGGGCGCAACGCCCGCCGCAACGCCGATATGTGGGTGTGCAGGATGCCTTTCGCCGACTGTGGAACGTTCTCGCCCCACAACCCCGTGACCAGATCGCGGGTGGTCACGATGGTGCCGGACGCCATCGCGAGCATCCCCAAGATCGCCCGTGCCTGACCGGAACCCAGCGTGACCTCCAGGTCCCCCAGCCACACGCGCACCGGACCCAGCAACTGCACGCGCGGGGCCCGACCGAGTTCGGCTGCGGGGACGGAGCCGTGTTGTTGCTTCAATTGTGCTCCCAAGCAGCTGAGTGATCGAGGCCCTTTCATGCCGTGACGGATACGACAGCGCGGACGACATATTTGGCCGCACAGCCGGGTGTTGCCCGGCGAAACAGTTGCTCAGCGCTACGAACACCGTACCTCCGGTCCCAGCATTTCGCTGCAAGTGTTCCGGACAGGAATTGGTGGAGACCATTAAGTCTGGATGATGAGGTGCTGATGGGCCGACCGATGAAGTACTTCAGACGAGCAGCGTGCGCGGCCGATCTGGGTGGTCGTCGAGGCCTGTCGAGATCCGGCTGACGCAACCGGGCCGATCAAGCGGCTCGCCGAGCAGCTGGGGACCCACCACCAGATGGGCGCGGTGATCGTCACCGGGGACGGCGGTACCCGTATCAGCAACCTCGCACCGTCGCCCCGGCGAC
>NZ_JBEXPJ010000201.1:0-15310 GCF_040611995.1 Lentzea sp. NPDC006480 | reverse complement strand
GTCGGCGGAAGAAGATCCAGCGACTATCGTCACGCCCGTGGTGGACTGGCGGGAACGCGCTTCGGCCCTCGTGCCGGAACTTCATGCTGTCGGTGTTGCTGTCGGTGTTGCTGTCGGTGTTGCTGTCGGTGTTGCTGTCGGGCGACACCAGCGCGTCACTCTCGATGCGAAGGCCCTTGCTCGGCAACGGCCGCGGGTCTGGCAGCAGTTCTCCATGCTCGGCCTTGAAGTCCTCGATCTCTCCGGCATCGGGTTTCGCAGGCATCAAGGACCCCAGCGACGCACCGTCGTGGTCGCCAGGAAGCACCTCGGCGGCCGGAGTGCCCATGGTGAACACGACTTCGTTGAACTCGACGATTGGCCCACCGACCCGCGCAGTGCGGCTGTCGATCAGAACCACCGGTGTATCACCCGCAACGGACAACGACGTGGTGACTACACCACCAATTGGGAAGTCCTTGTTCGCCGGGTCATACCCTGCGGTGAAGCGCAGCTCCTCACCCGCGTTGGGCCCTTTCTTCACGACGGCATCGGACTTGGCCGTATCGAAGTGCGCCGTGAACGAGATGAAGCTGGTGTCGTACACACTGAAGTCCGGGTTCGGATTCCAGTCGAGCGAGGGAACAGCACCATTGCGAATCTCATGCCAGCTGGGGTGCCAGCTCGGCACACCCCTGTGCAACATCAAGCCGCCGCCCAGGAATCGCCGCACCTGGTCCGCCAACTTTTGCCTCTCCTCCGGCTCGCCGCGCGTCACCGCATCGACACCGACATAGAGGTTCAGCTCGCCCAACCTGTAGAGGTCCCCAACCTGAACCCCGCGCAGCTGGAAGTCGCCTAGATCCACGATCACCGTGCTGGACGCGTCGCCGTTGTTGCCACTGCCCTTCCGCCAGGTCAGGAACTCACCGATACCGCCGACCTCGCGGGCGATCGTCCCCGACACGACCGTCTCCGCGACCTGCCTCCCGGCGCCCTTGATATCCTTGGACAAAGTCACCTGCTGTGCGGACAGGTTCGCCAGCACACTGGCAAGCTCGCCGGCATCCACCTTGCCGAGGAAACCCCACCTGCGGAGCTCCGAATTCACTGCGCCCAGCAGACCTTCCTCGGGATTGTCCGCCTTGACAGGCCGCTCGTCGTCCACATCGGACTCAAGTTCCGTGTCCCAGTCGGGGTTATAGCTAAGGTCTGTGGTGGAGCGCTCTTCGTGGTCGAAGAGGGAGTCGACCTCGGATTCGGTGTCCGACAGATTGCTGTCGAAGTCCTCGTCGACGAACGGCTTCCGGTCGACAGCCAGACTCCGCTCAGTTGAGGGGGTAACCGCTACCGTCACGCCGGATTCGAGCTTGCCTTCAGCCTGAGGCATCCTGGTTACGTCCGGGGAGATCTCAGGGCCAACGGTCCCGGCGGACACCGGCGTCACGACGGTCTCGTTGATGTCAATCTTCGGCGAGGCCGAGATCAACGAGCTGGTAGACGTGGCCGCGTTCTGCGACGCGGCGTTCGGTGCCGTGATGTTCGGAGCGGTTGTCGACGGCGTGTTCAGGGGCGAAGCGGCGGGAGGCAACTGCGTCGTCGTGTCCGGCATCGACGAGGCCGGCGTGACGGCGGTCGATGTGGCAGACGGAATCGCAACGTTCGGCGACGCCCCTGGCACGGTCGTGGTCACAGCAGCCGGTGATACCGACAACGTCGATGACTCCACAGTGGACTGCGCGCCCACCGGAACCGCGCCATACTTGTCAGCCAAGTTTGATGTGTTCTGCGTCGACGTGCTCGGCGTTACGGGAGTGCCGGTCGACGTGGCCGGCGACTGCGGTGAAGTCGTGGAGGTGCTCGGCGCATTCGTCGACGACGACGCGACGGTGGTCGACGACGTCGGCGCGTTCACAAAGGTGCTCGGCACGTTCGAAGACGAGGACGGCACGGTCGTCGGCGGAGTTGCCGGCTGGCCCGGCAGGGGTGTGTTCGTCTGGCCCGTGCTGGTGGTGCCGCCTGTGCTGTTCGACGTGCCGGGCGTGCCGGTCGGAGCACCCGGCGTGTTGCCACGCGTGTTGGTCAGGCCACCGGAGGCGTTGTTGATGCCGCCGCTGCCCAGATCACCGCCGCTTCCCGTGTCGCCGCTACCACCGCCGACCTCGACACCACCGCGACCGACACCACCCACACCACTGCCCGAGTCGCGGCCATCGGAGATCGCACCGGCTCTCTCGCCGTTGCCGCCTCGGTCGTCACCACCGGCGGTACCGGGCAGCTCCGCATACGGCGGCGCCGGACTGTAAGGCGGAAGAAGGCTGTCAGACGAACCGTTGCCCGCCAAGTCAAGCTTGGCACCACCCGTGTCGAGCTTGAGATCCGTGTCGAGCTTGGAACGGCCCACATCGACCTTGATGTCCCCAGGCGCGGCAAGCGGGTCCTGCTTGAATTTCTGATCCCGGTCGTGCTTCAAGTTGTGCAACGCCCTCATGCCACCGCCGGACACCAGCCCGTTGAGCGTCCCCTTCCAGATGTCCCCGGGATCAGCTCCAGCCGGAACCGTGATACCACCGACGAACGCTTCGGTAGCGCCCTCGATGAACGCGGCTGTGGCCCATTTACCCGCCCACTCCGGCTTGAAGACACCGACGTTCCCGCCAAGGAAGCCAGCGAAGGCACCGGCTGCGGCGCCGTAGGCGAACGACTTCAATGTGTCGTCCCAGTACCACTTCTTGTCGCTCTCCGCCTTCTGCCAGACCTGGACAATCGCGTCCTCGTAAACCTCCTCGAGCCCCTCATCCAACGTCTGCCTGGCCATCTCGGCGATAATCCTGCCGATGGCTGTGGTCACCAAGTCGACCGTTACCTGACTGATAGACCTGTCCAGGAACGTCGAGCTGGTGCGAATGAGAACCTGCAACGCCTGAGCGATCCACTCCGAAAACCTCTCGAAGATCACCTTGATGACGCCCTGCATCATGCCGATAAACGGGCCGATCAACGGCCACTCATAGGGGTCGAACCACATATGGATGATCTCGGAAGCAGCGAAAATCAACTGCACGATGATCGAGACCTTGGCACCCTGCACGTTCAGCGAGTAACTGCGCGCAGTCTCGCTCAGGTCGCGGGCACCTTTCGCGTAGACCGCGGGCTGCTCCGCCAGCCTCTCGCCGTAACGCCAGAAGGCTCGACCGACCGTGGGGTCGACGTGGTTCATCACATCCTGCAAGGCAGCGACCAAACCACCTACAACCCCGTCGAGCTCGTCGCCCACATCAAGAAGCGCCTCGTGAATCTGCCAGATATCACCTTCACGACCATTCGGCCAGTCGCCGCCTGCGAGGATGATGAAGATCCAGTTCAGCTCTCGAGGAACCATCATGTTGCCGTGGACAGCCATCGACTACCCCCGTCAACGCAGCGGAAATCCGATCGGGCCCGTAGTCCCAAATCGGATTTCCGTGTTCATCATTGAACCACTACCTTCATTTGATTTCTAACGGCGCCCAGGGCGACGTCCAGCGTCCCCGCTTCTCGTGTTGCCACCACCATCGGGCGCGGGTGCGCCTGGAAGCGGTGGGATGCCGCTCAGCCCGCCGCCGGAACCCAAACCACCGGCGTAGCGGTCGACGACATCCCCGACATCGCCCCTGCACCTTCTGCAGGTCCGCACGCTTCTACCGACACTGGGATGACAGCGACTAAAGAAGATGGCCGGAAGTTACAGCAAGCGATTGCGGTCACCTCGGCCCATTCTGGGCAGGCGTCAGTGCCCTTTTGATCACACAGGTGGCGTAACCAGGGCCGCAGCGGCGGACCTTGGCCAGATCCGTTGCGTCTCAACAGGGTCGGCGCACCGAGGCCAGTCCGAGCCCGGTTTGCAGAGCGCTCACCACCACCGATAGACCTCAAGCATGCAGTGCTCCAGTGATGGCCACGACCTGAGTAGACGCGGCGGCCTGCCCCCGCGGCACGGCGTCAACACCATGTCCTCGCCGTGGGCGTGTTGGGAGTACCAAGACAGCATCTCAACCTATGGCACGCGCGCACCGCCATCACGGAGAAAATCCCCGGCCTGCGCTGCCCCTTGGCACGCGAGGAACGGGTGCACCAGGGTGGTCATCATTTTAAGGTAATCAGCGCGACACGAAGCATCTGTTCTCCGCCATGCCAATGAACTCGCCTGTGACCAGCGCGATCACACCTACCCAGCCGGTTCCGGCCAGCGGTGCCGCCGCATGTGAGGCCACCGTGTTCGTGTCGCGAGCGGCAGGGACGGTGAACCGTCACGGATTTGAGACCGGCTTCGGTTTCAGACCAGCGCCGGTCGGCGTGGCGGGTGTTGAGACTAGGACGCGGCTTCGTACTCGACCGGGGTCAGGTAGCCCAGGCGCGAGTGCAGGCGGGCGTTATTGTACCGAGCCTTTTCCATCCTAATGATCGGGTGCGTTGTTCGAGGGTGAGGATGGCGCGGGCGTAGGTGGTGACGCGTTCGGGGCTGGCGCGGACTCGGGTGAGTACACGCCAGTTCTTGAGGGTGGCGATGCCGCGTTCGACCAGGCAGCGGATGGCGGAGTGGGCGCGGTTGGCGGCTTTTCTGCCTGGGGTGAACTCGTTTTTGTAGCGGCGGTAGGGCAGGTGGACGCCGTCGCCGGCGCCGATGTAGCCGCGGTCGGCGACGAGGTGCAGGCCTGCGCCACGGCAGGTGTCGAGGATGTTGTAGGTGCGCGCGGCGGTCAGGTCGTAGACCGAGCCGGGCAGGCCGGCCGAGACCCAGGCGAGCCGGCCGTAGGGGTCGGTCAGGACTTGCAGGGTGATGCCGTGGTGTCGGGTTTTGACGCTGTAGCAGGCTTTCAGGCGGTCGCGGTCACCGAAGCGGTCGATGCGGATGACGGTGCCGTCGAGCAGCGCGTAGTTGGAGAACGAGTCGGCGAGCCGGGTGACGGCCTGGGTGAGGCTGGGTGCTCGAGCGGCGAGCAGGTCGGTGGTTTCGCGGATGTAGCGGTAGGCGATGGCCAGGCCGATGCCGAACCCGGCCGCGAGGCGCTGGAGGTATCGCCGTTGCGTAAATGCGCGAGCACGAGCAGGGCTTGGCAGTTGCTGGGCAGGCGCCGTCAGCGGGAGCCAATGCTGGTGCGGTGGCGGCGGATCAGGCGTGCGACGTAGTCCAGGGTGCGATTGGACAACGTGATCGCGGACGGATAGAACAACACACGAAGCTCCTGGTCGGCATCGGTTGATCTTGGTCGTGATGCCAGTGCTACCAGGAGCTTCGCCATGTTGAAGGGCCATCAGCCACACCGATCCGATCTTGTGACCAGCAAGATCAGGATGGAAACGGCTCACCAGTCTGCCCATTCCATAAGCGCGAACTTCGACCTCGGCGAGGGTCTTGAACGGGCCGTGCCGGTTGACCACTTCAGTCTTGAACAAGCCGATGATCGACTCCGCTAGCGCATTGTCGTAGGCATCGCCCACCGAGTCTATGGACGCCGAGAGTCCTTGCAGCGCAAGGGATTCGGTGAACTTCACCGACGTGTACTGACTACCGGCATCCGAGTGGTGGATCAGTCCGGGCTCGACCGGGTAGCCGTAATGACCACGGCGCCACACGGCCATGTTGAGTGCTTTAGACACCAGCGCGGTCGTCTTCGAGCCCGACGCGGTCCAGCCGACGATCGCACGGGAGTGGGCGTCGAACACGAACGCCACGTAGGCCCACCCTGCCCACGTGGAGACGTAGGTGAAGTCAGCGACCCAGACCAGGTTCGGCGCGATCGCGGTGAAGTCGCGGTTGAGCCTGTCTGCGGCGCGTATCCCGTTTTTGGCCGGGATCGTGGTGCGCTGCCTGCGGCCTCTGACCACGCCGCTGAGGCCGAGCCTGCGCATGATCCGGTCCACGGTGCAGAACGCCACGTCGTGCCCCTGACGACGCAGGTAACGGGTCATCTTGCGGCGCCCGTACATCAAACTCTGGCTTGCCCCGCAGGTCGCGCAGGGCTTTCTCCAGATAGGCATCGGTGACATAACGAGCTGATGGTGGCCGGCAGCGGGCCTTGCGGTAGGTCCTCGGCGCGATCTGGATTCCATGCTCGGTGAGCACATCACAGATCGACTCGACGCCATAGACCTGGCGGTACTCGTCGATGAAACCGACGATCAGTGGTGCCGCGGGTCGAGTTCCCGCGCGAAAAAAGCCGACTTAGATTCAACCGGTCAAGGCAACACTCTCAGCCGGCGTGCGGAACCCCAGGCACATACGGGGTCGGTTGTTGAGTTTCGCGGCGATGGTGTCGAGGTCGTCCTGGCTGAACGTGGCCAGGTTCGTCCCCTTGGGCAGGTACTGCCGCAGCAGTTTGTTCGTGTTCTCGTTCGTACCGCGCTACCATGGACTACGCGGCAAAGAACACGTCGACACCGGTGTCGGTGGTGAAACGCTTGTGGGCGGCCAATTCCATACCGCGGTCCCAGGTCAGCATGCCGTGTAGTCGTGGATCCATGTGGGTGTATGCCCTGGCCAGGGCGGGGACGACCACGGCGGTGTGGGGGCAGCCCCTGCGACGGCTGTGCAGCAGCCGGGCACCCTCCGCGAGGGCCTTCTTGATCCATACCCGCAACGTCTCGTAGTGCACATCGACCATCGGCCCGATCGCCCTTGCGGCGGCATACGGAGACTCGAACTCATCGAGACGCTCAAGGGCCAAGCGCACGGCCTTCTCACGAACCTCTGGCGGGTAACGCTTCGACATGATGACGACCATCTTCCTCAAGAACGGAAGCGGTCTCAAATCCGTGACGGTTCACCGTCTCCAAACCACCCAAGAAATGATCAACTGATCGCGCAGTGGTTCTGTACCCCTCGCCCAGCGGGCGAGGGTCCTTGTTCACCTTTGAGGCGCAGCCGCCGACAACGACAGCCTTTGGTCGGCAGCCAGAGACACCAGCACCTCTCCCTCCGATCACACCTACACGCCCGGTTGGCCCAGGGCGTGCAGATCAGGGAGGGGCACCACCGCGATGGCAATTCCGACCCTCGGCTCGATCGCACTCACGTGCGGTCAACCACCGTGCTCGAGCGCAGCTTTCGAACTGGCACAGCCTGCGCGGCGGTCCGACAAGGCAACGGTTGACCATTGGACCGTTGAGGTCGAAGCGGGCAAAGCCATCGTCGTGGCGCGGTGCGGCCAGGACGACACCTACGACTCAGCGTTCAGACATGGCCCTTGAGCATGCACAGAAGGGGTTGAATCTTCTTTCATTCAAAAGGTCCCCACAACCTCCTGATCAAGAAATATGAAGACCAGCACATCACCTGGTGGACGGAACCCTCCGGCACCACCAGGTTGCGCATCACCAGCATTGCGTTGATGAACTTTGAGGTAGGGCCTGCCCGTGCGATCGTCACTGATTCCGCTGGAAATGTTGTCCCCGACCAGCCAGTTCCGGACCTAGGTTGGCATGAGAGCTTCAGGTACTACCGGCTCTCTCAAAGTACGGACGACCTGCGCGACTTCCCACGATCGTACGCCGTCGACCCCTGTGACCACCGCACGCGCCGAGTCATCACTAACAAGCAGAAACGAGCGGGGTCCCGACAGGTCGTCCACGTGATAGCCATCGACAACGGTGTTGACGGAGTCGGCGACCACCAAGTCGACTGCGTCCAAACGTCGTGCTGCCTCCGACAGCTGCGCCACTGACACAGGAGACACGCTTTGGTGCTGAAACTCCATCACCGCAAGCACCAGCAGCGGCAGCCAATCCCCGCCTATCTCGCGAAGCGCGCGCCACGGCGCCGTGGCCGCGGACTCACCATCGATCAGGACCTCGATGCTCGCGGCCGCGGTGCTTTGCGGCCTCGAGATCCCTTCGTCCTGGAGCAGGGTCCGCACGCGCCTAGCCAGCCGACGGTCCCGGATCGCGAGCACCGGTACCGGCGCCTGGTGCAGCAGTCGCTCCTGTGCTGTTCCGTCTTCCTCACAGGCATATACCGCCTCGTCGCCCTCGTTCAGGTCCGTCAGCGCCAAGCGGCCCTGCGTACTCACTACGACGGTGTGAGGTGGCGGCTGTCCGTTCTTGCAGAGGTCACGCCACGCCGCCTCGTAAGCCTTGCGCACGGCGGTCATCACCTGCCCTCGAGCGCCTGCGCCATGAAGTTGTACGAGTTCGTGTAGCTCGAGCATCCGCTCAGCGGCGCTCGCGGCATCGTCCCAAAATCGTGCGCCCACCTTGGCGAGCCGCTTGAGAGCACGCGGTGTGGCGAGGTTCCGGAAGGAGGCCGGCTGTGCTCGGAGATAGTCCGGCGTCTCGGCTTCGCGCAGCATCCAGGCCTCGCTGAGTGGCATCAAGCTGACCGTGGTGCGCTGCCCAGGTGTCGTCTGCGGCATCCAGGAAACCGTGGCGAGGAACGCGGCGATGAAGGTGGGCCAGGCGACCTGAACGCCATCAGAAGGACGTCCGAAGTGGAACTCCAGCGCGTTGTCAGGCCACGTGTCGAGGCCACGGAAGACGAGCTCGGCGTACCGTCTTCGGGTCTCGTGATCAAAGCTGTCCCAGTCCTGCTGTCCCGGGAGGACAGCAACGCCTGTCGTCGGTGAGTACTCGACGCCCAAGAAGCTCGGCTGCCGCTTCGGCCACCGAGCAGCGAGTTCTCGCCACCGCGCTTGGTCAGCCCCACTCATCGGGACGTTGAAGAGACCAGCAGTACGAGGATTCGCCACGCTGTTGCCCGGTCTGCGGAATGACCGAGCGGGGAAGTAACGAGGCCAGAGGCCGTGCCGTGCGCCGAGAAGTTCAACGAACTTCAGCAGTTCAACACCGTCCACATCGGACCCGAGAACTTCATGCGGGGAAACCAAAGTGCGGCTTGCGATGTCCGCCAACGGCAGCGATACCTCTCCCCCGCGCGCAACGAGCCTGGCCAGCAACCGGTCCGTGTCGGCAGCAGGCCCTTCCCAGCCTGTTCCGAAGCAGCTCTCCCCCGGTTCGCTCCAACCGCTCGCCGTCGGGAGCAACAAGCGGGCCTGCTTCATGACCTCCGCGGCGACGTCTCGCGCGGCGCCACGCCACACCCCAAAGGCGAACCCCAGGCAGGCCGTTCGTCAATCGTCGTCCTCGGTCCCGCGCATCGCTCGCCCGATCAGCTCAATCAGGGCGTCGGCGCGGTACTCGCGGACGAGGCTGTGCGCTTCGAGCCACACGCGGCGGGCCGCCGTCGGCCATCGCCGGTCAGCCACGGGACATCAGCCGGCATGAACGCCAGCCGGTCTCGTACCGCAGCCGGCAGAGGGTTCGCGCCGGTAGTCCCCTCACCGTGTACGCGGCCGAAGTACACCGTCCTCGAGCCACTGTCGCCCCCAGCAACCAGCAGGTCGCCATCTTCGCCGATAAGAACATTCCGACCGGACAACGCCTTTCCGTCGAGAACTGCCGCGCTTAGGTCGTCGTACAGGGCAGCCCACGCCGCAAGGCCAACGTCTCGGTCTACAAAGGCCTCTGCGAGAAGTTCAGCGAACTCGGCCAGTTCTCCTTGTCTGGGAACGATCGGGATATGGAGGCCCGCTGCCAGGTCTTTTATCCGGGCTGTGCGCTCCGGGCCGAGGTCCGGACGTATCAGCTCGTCGACGCCGGCTGCGGCAAGGGCCTCGGCGATGAACACGGTTCCACTGAGGTGCCAGAGCCAGCCAGCGTTCAGCTCGACCCTTCCCGCCGAGCCCAGCGCCGGTAGTATTGGCAACTCTTCCAGAGCGACGTCATGGTTCGCCAAGGCCGCCTTTAAGCGCGGCAGCGCCTGGGCGGTCCAGCAGGTCAGATCGAGCAGTACCTCGTCGGGTAGGTCCAGCTCGCCGCTGCAGGCGGATGTGATCGCGTCCGCGCACAGCCGGGCGACCTCGTTGAGCAGGAAGCTGTTGAGAGGAAGCGACTCGCACAGGCTGCGTCGATCGAGCCGGGCGAAGAAGGGAGCGTTCACGAACGCCGGGAACGGCCCGCAGGCTTCTGATCCCATCGGCAGGAACGTGTACAGGCGGCCTTGTGGCAATGCCTGTCCGAGACGCACTGCGACGCTAACCTCACCGTCTCCCTCCCAGCGCTCCCATCCCGAACTGAGCCGTCTATCGATTCTGCTGCGCTTGATGGCGTCGGTCATCGCGGGCTCGGGGATGGTTTTGCCGCAACACCAGGAACTTCGTGTCGTCCTGCACCGTCGCCTCGTCGACGGCGACGTCGTCCACGCCGGGCACCGGCACGATCGACCGCGTCAGAAGCTGCCCGTCTTCCGAGCCGTCAGCATCACGCCACCAGACCAGGATCTCCCCGACCCGCTCCAGGAACAGGTGGAAGGGGACGTCCCCGCAGATCAGTTCGACGAGCTCGGACTTGGCGCGATCCTTCGCATGGACGGAGCGAATCGGCAAGCGAACGACCGTCGAGAACCACGTTGCGCGAACGCCTCGACCTGGGGCGGCACGTCGGGCAGAGGAAGCGGAACCTTCAATGTGGCGACGTCCTCCCGCAACTCGTCAGCCAAGCCGACGCGATCCGGAGCCACCGAGGCCGCGAGGTCGTCGAAGTCGGCTGGTCTGGCGAAGCGAAACCGGTAACCGTCGAATCGTCCCGCGCCCTCGTGAACGGCGCTGTACACCTCCGGGCTCTCCGAGAGCTGCAGCACGCTCTTGAAACCTACGCCTTTGTTCCCGATGCCCTGATCCGGCCGCTTGCTTCTCATCGCCACCCGGCACATCGAGGTGAAGTCTCGGTCCGCCAAAGGACTGCCCTCATTGGCGACGTAAAGAACGCCGTGCTCGCCTTCACACGCGTCGAGGAACAGCTCGAGCTTGCCGTCCGTGCGATCGGCGTCATGCGCATCGTGGCCGTTCTGCAACAACTCAACGACCGTGCGCCCGTCGTAGTCCGACGCGATGATGCCCTCGATGAACTCCTTCTGCTCGCGGGTAGCGGGCTGGCCGAGCTCCACTCCCGTGAGGTACAGGCGCACCACACTCTCGGCTTGCGCCAAGACCTTCATGGCAGTTCCGTCCACAGATCGATCATCCGCCGAGTCCACGCACCAGGCATCGACAAGACCTATCATGGTGTTACTCGCAGTCCGGCCTGCCAACCCAGACCCGCGCGCAGGTCAGCAAAGCCTCGCAGCGCTGGCGAACCCGTTCGGAGCATGACCGCGCCGCACCTATTGGCGAGCCTGGACCCGCGCCGACGATGCCAACACACGGGCGGCAATGCAGCGTCACTGATCCAGTTGCTGGAGCCGTACCGCGGCCAGGTCTCCGGCTGCGGCCAGGCCGTCGACAATGCGGTGGTAGCGGCTGCTGCTGCCTTCGTCTGGAGCAAGGCCATCGCCGCAGAGCTCGAGTACCCGATCCTCCAGCAGCCACAGGTGGTTGGCGGCAAGGCCGCATCGCCCATCGATTGTCGTCTCGATCTACACCAGCGCCGTGGTCGTCTGCCACCGGACGGGTGCAGTCTTGGCAAACTTGATCACCGCGTCGAAGTCGGCATCATCCAACACGCCGACCAGGCTTCCCGGCACACCCACGAATAAGTCAACTATCACTGTCTCTTCGTCCCGCCCCTGTGTGGGGCCATACCTGACGCCGGCAACCTTGCCGAGTGCGGTCCGCCCGATCACCGGCGAACTGGCACCGGAACCGACGGTAATCCGTTGTCGCGCCCCTATCAGGCAGGTCTCATCGTGCGTAGAACGCTCCTGCTGATCTCATCGAGGGTCTGGTCTCCGGTCGTCACCGCCACCATCGCCGCGTCCACCCGCTCAAGTGATGGCAGACCAGCAACCCGAAAGGAACATGGTGAGCGACCGTGCACACAGGGGGCGGCGATGACGCAATTCACCGTTTCAGCGACGGCTGAGACGATCACGATCCACGTCCGCACGAGCTGAAGACGACGGTAGACTTGGAAGTTGCTCGTCGCACGACTCATCAACCCGCTGAGATGACTCCACCCGATCGACGCGGTCGCCTTGACCGCCATCTCGTCGAGCATGCGTTGATGGACAGTGAAGTCATATCCTGCGGGGAACTCGTCCAGGTCGATCGCCTTGAACGCGTCTAGCGCGCGTAGCCGCTCTCCCGTTCGCCGCAGTATCCGCCCTAACCGGTCCGGCAGCCGGAACTCGACCAGTGAGGCGGCCGGCAAGGCACGCCAGACGACCTCCGTTCCAGCTGGAGCTATCTGGTAGGAGATTCCCCTGCGGCTCCGCAAAGACCATCCAGGCAGCACGCCAAGACGAGGCAGCAGAGGCGAGTCGTCATCCTCACGCGCGTCGAACAACTCGAACACGCAACGGCCATGCACCAGATGATCTCGGGCTACCGTTGAGACCAACTCGTAAAAGGGTTCTTCCGGCTCCACCTGTTCGTACTCGCTCATCTCGGACAGCAGACCGCAGATGAGTTCGGCGCCCTCCCTGCGGGTGTCTCCGAACTCGAGATTCGTCGAATACCCGTAGTGCATGTTTCCGAGGTCTCGCGCCAGCATCGAGACGTTCATACCGATACCCATCGCCCTCTGTGCCATCTCCCGCAGCTGAGGCGTGTGGTGAAGCTCGGCCGGCGAAAGGGACACGCGCGGCAAGAGCGCTGCGTTCACGATGAGCCCTCGTCGTCTTGAAGTGCTCGAAGGAGGTCGGCCAACTGCGGAGGAAGGAGGTCCGGCAGAACAGCGCCGCGCTGCATTGCCTGCGGGATCAGCCATCCTGCCACGAACACTCCTTCGAGATCACGGAAGGTTCCAGCCCTGCGCAGCAGCCTGCGCGTTGACATCGGCAGTTCAGCGAACCCGACGCCGGCTCCGGAGAACACCTCCGACACCCTCATCTGCCGAGCGCTCCGCTGCATGCCGCCCTGTGTAATCATGAAGACCGCTCGGTCCATCGTCAGCGATCGCACCGCGATGTCTACCTGTCGTTGCGGGTTCTCGTCGAGTGCCCTGCACCAGACTTCGTCGAACACCGCGAACACGTCCGGCCCGCACTGGAGCAACCGCCGAACGAGTGCTGCTCCCGACAGCTGGTAGAGCATCAGGTGCGGCTCGGACCACACGGATCCCAACACCGTGTGGTGCTGTCGCCGCAAAGTCGTCTGCAGGCGGGCCTCCGCTCTCTGCGTGACCACCTCGACCATGCACCGCAACCGCTTCGCGAGATCCTCGTGCACGACCTCACGCTCCGACAGCACGTCATCAAGTAGATACTCGTGCGCACGGTGGTACGCCCAGCCGAACATGTCCGGACGATCGGTCACGACGTCTGTCCTGATGCAGGACGCAAGTCGGACGATCGGCAACCGCACCCGCTCCTGAAGCTCCCGCAGCCTGGCGCGCAGGTCGTCCAGACTCAAATCTGGCCAGGTGTCGTCGACGTTGCGGTGCTCCGCCTCGCATAGCTCGAACAGCTCCGACAACGCGGACAAGGTGGCGTCCCACTTGTGCAATGCCTCGTCCACACTGCTCAGCACCGCGCCTGCGGCCAAGGAGTCGCCCTCTCCGACATGAATTGCCCAAGGCCACAGGTCCTCCTCGAACGCGGACATCCACCTGGTGGCCTCGTCGATGACTTCGCCGGACATAGTCCGCGCGACGAACTGCGCGACGTCCGGGTTCGAGGTGATCCAACGACCTTCTGTACGACGTTCGAACTCGAAGCCGTCCCGCAACTCCGCGAGAATGCCGATCGTGCGCGGCCCCACACGTCGAATGTTCTCACCGTGGACCTGCCGTGCCGTCCAGCCTGGGAAGTCCTGACTCAGGTGGCGAGCATGACCTTGTATGCCAAGCGCGGCTTGTGTGTACGCCGACGCGACGAAGTCGGCAATGCCCGCCAGGTGCGGCTCCGACAGAACCGTCGGTGTCTCCTTTGCCATGAGCGCTCTGGCGGGCTCGACGACGGCATCCATCCACAGCCGAGCTTCGTCGAACATCCCTCCCGCGACTAGACCCCGTGTAGCGACGTCGAATCCCTGCACTAATCGGATCAGCGCACTGGAGTCCCGTCCGCCAAGGTGTTCCGCGAGCAGGCCGGCGAGGTGCCGCTCGACCCACAGCACGTCCTCGGCAGGCCTCGTACGCAGCTGCGTGGCGGTGTTCAGCGCGATCGTCACCTCGGCGCTCTGCTCCATCAACCAGTCTTTGTAGGTTGATCGTTGAGGGCACCAACCTAGCCGCCGTGTCAGCACCTGTTTCTTCTCGGCGTAGCTGAACCAGACGTCGTGCAGTACCTCCGTGACTTTCACGGCGCGGAAGTCGAGAGTGGCGAATTCCCCAGGTGCCGCGCCCGGCTTGCGCTCGCGGTCGCGAATCAGGGCGCAGAGATCACCGAGGACGACGAGTGACTCAGCGGTGCGAGCGCGGTGTTCAGACAGATCACGCCGGACAGTCTGAGAACCCAAGGAGGTCCACCACTCGATTTCACGCGCGACGACCGCGAGCAGGGCTGCCGGCTCCAGCAGGCCGTACAACTGCACGCGGAGTCTGCCGAAGGACAGGAGCACCACACAGCACAGGAACACCATGATCACGAACATCAGACCGTTGAGGCCCTGACCCGTTGTCGGATACGTCAGCAACACCAAGCCGTACAACAACACTTGGACGTACGCGAAACCGTAGAGGCGACCGCCGGGTGAGCGGGTCACGAGCGCACGCACCCGTTCTGTGGCGTCCTTGTAGGTCGACGACATCACGAATGTGATCGTCGCGAAGTAGACGGTCACAAGGGTTCCGGTGATCGTAAGCGCGGTGGTGATGATCGTCTGTTGGCTGGAGCTTTGAGATGGACTGCCCAACCAGGTGAGGACTGCCGTCACCCACGAGGGCAACGATGTCCAGCCGACCGCTAGCTTCACCGCCTGTTCACCGAGCAGGCGGGCGCCCAAAGCCATCACCGCGGCGACCGAGAGAGCCAGGACCGCCTGGACGAGGAACCTCACCAGCTTCCAGGTCCCAGACCACCACGCTCGGAAACGTGTGGACCTCCAAGCTAGCGCTGTCACCGTGTTTCCGCGCAGGCGTCTCCTTGCGTTCCTGGCTCGCCAATACCACCCCGACGACCACATCCGGGCCCGCCACGAGAGCACCCGCGTTCCGAAGTCCACGCACACCGCCTTGCTCGATCACGTCGAGAGGCCGAGATTCTAAGGCGGTGTTGATTCGCTGCTGGTGCGACAGGGTCCACGCGATCTGTTCCACGCTTAGTCCTCGGGCGCGCCCAACGGCCGGGTGCGGGATGTGCCCGACCGGCGGGCCGTCCGCTGGTACGCGACGACGGGGCTGGTCGACCGGCCGTCCGCGA
>NZ_JBEXPJ010000200.1:0-15433 GCF_040611995.1 Lentzea sp. NPDC006480 | reverse complement strand
GGCACGAGGAAGAACCCGTCCGCCGCGTCCTGCAGCACCAGAACGATGATCCGCGACGCGACGGTGTCCGCCGAGCCACCCGGAGATCAACTGGTGGTCGTGCCGCGAGAAGTGCCAGTCGCAGCCGAGGAGGTCGAGAGCCGGGTCGGCGTAGTTCCAGTAGCGCACCTTGGTGTCGCCCCGGGCGGCACGGTCCAGCGCGACCTGCCGCACCGCGTCGGTGAACGTCCCCGACGCCTGCCCGACGCTCACCAGAATCGTTGTGCCGGCGCCGTACCGGGCCCGCAGCTTGTCCAGGAACCCCTGGTAAGCGGACTTGTACGCGGCGACCAGGCTTTGCGCGTCCGGCCACTGCTCGCCGGGCTTGAGCGCGGTGGAGAAGTCGTTGGTGCCCAAGCCCACCACGACCAGCTGCGGATGCCACGTGCCGGGGTTCTGCCAGACGTCGCCGTCGACGTTCAGCAACGCCCGGTCGTAGTAGGTGCGGTAGCTGGTGCCGGGCTCGCCACCGCCGTAGTTGCGCACCATGCCACGGCCGGAGAACGCGTTGATCTGGTAGTCGGCGTTGAGCGCACGGGATGTCAGGGCACCGAAACTGATGTCGGTGTTGGTGTTGCGGTCGACGCCGCCGTTGGTGGAACAGTCGCGTGTCGTCGAGAGGTTGCCGTAGCCCGCCGTCAGCGAGTCGCCGATGAACTCGATCTGCCGGCCGCGCGCCGCGGGCTTTGTGAGGATCGTGCCACCGCTCGCGGCGACGAACCCGTCGAACTCCCCTGCGGCCCACGGACTCTCGGTGCGCTTGACCAGCCGGACACCGTGGCGCGCGTTGCTCAGGTTGGTCACCCAGTAAGTGGTGCGGCCCGGTTTCGAGAGCGTCGCGACGGTCGCGCCGTCTACCTGCACATCGTAGTTGTTCGCAGAGTCGTTGAGCGAGACGCTTACGCCGGTGCCGTGGAAGCGGCCCTCGAAGTAGACGCCGGGCCAGGAGTACTGACCGGACTTCGTGACCCTCCCCGCGGTGTGCGCCTGGGCGAGGACGTCCGGTGCCGAACCCGTGCACGCCGTGCCGTTGAGCGCGAAGCCCTGCCACTCGTTGGTCACCTGGTAGTCGACTTCGCACCCGGCGGCGGCTTGAGCCGCAGGAGCACCGCTGAGCGTGACAGCCGACGTCAGTGCGACCGCGAGGGCTGCCGATGTTGACCTGTGCACCCGTGTTCCTCCTGGTTCTTGTCCGAAATGGACCGGGTCAGGCGGACGCACCGGTGACGGCGCTCCCCGACTTGGTCACCTGGTAGGTCACCTTGGTGCCGCTCCAGTAGTGGAACGTGAGCGTCACCCGCTGGTTGTCCTTGACCGCGCCGAAGAACTCCGGCTTCAGGACGGTCAGGCGGTCGGTGTAGTTGGGCGCGAACGCCACGTCGAACTCCTTGAACGACGTCCACTCCTGCGGGCCGGCGAAGGTGCCGTCGTCGTACTTGGCCTCCATGGTGGCGAGCTGGTCACCGCGGAAGTTCGTCGGGATCTCGAACTTCGCCGTCGTGCCGGTGACGCCGGACAGCACCGGCGGGTCGTAGGTGATCACGTAGAACCGCCACGGCACGCCCTGGGAGAACCGGGCCGTCAGCACTGCGTTGACACCGTAGGTCCGCGAGCCGCTCAGCCTGGTGAGCGCCGAGGCGGTCAGGGTCAGCTGGTCACCGTCGAGCGTGTAGTCGCGGCCACGCGTCAGAGCGATGTTCCCGTTGTACAGACCGGAGAACGACACACCGTTGAGGTTCAGCTTGATCGTCCGCGCCGTGATCGGGCTCGCCTTCGCGGTGAACACCTGGTCGGTGTAGGCCGTCCCGGAACGGGTCGTCCAGCTCGACTTGATCTGGGCGAAGAGCTCCGGGTCCTTCCACTGGAACGTGGTCCGGTCGAAGTGCTGGCCGTTGTCCCACAGCATGGTGGTGATCTTCTTGGCGCGGGCGTAGTTGCCGACGTACTCGAAGAACTTCAGCTTCTCGCCCTGCTCGATCGTGCCCGTGTGCCGGTCGAACCCGAGCAGCCCGTACTCACCGAGGATCACCGGGATGCCCCGCGCGACGAAGCTGTTGTACACGCGGTCGAACGAGTCGGTGTCGTACTGCTGCGCGGTGGCGTCGTAGCGGATGCCGCCCGCCACGTTCGCGCTGAACGGCCAGTAGCCGTAGGAGTGCACGGTCGCGATCAGGTTGGGGTCGTTCAACCCGCGGATCTGCGCCACCAGCGGGTCGACGTACTCCTGGTCGGACGAGGTGTGCAGGGTCGGCAGCACCAGCAGGCGGGTGGCGTTGTTGCCGCCCGACCGGCGCACGACGTCGTGGAACGACGCGTTGAGCTCGGCGTTCAGCGCGATCTCCTGCGGCTTGCCGGTGCTGCCCGCGAACTGCGGCTCGTTCCAGCTCTCGAACGTCAGCTTGGGCCCGAACTCGGCGAAGGCGGTCGTCAGCTGCCTCCAGATGCTGGTGAACTGGCCGAGCACGCGGTCGTGCTCGGCAGGCATCTTCGAGATCCACTGCCACGAGTCGTGGTGAATGTTGACCATCACGTACAGGTCGCGGGCCAACGCCCAGCGCACGACCTCCTTGACGCGGGCGAGATACGCCGCCTCGATCGTGTAGTCAGGGCCCAGGTGCGCGCTCCACGTGACCGGGATGCGGATGCTCTTGAAGCCCTGCGCCTTCACGTTGTCCAGCAAGGCTTCCGTCACGCGCGGGTTGCCCCACGACGTCTCGTCGGGGCCGGTCGAGTCGAGCGTGTTGCCGAGGTTCCACCCCGGCTGCATCGCCGCGGTGGCCTCCATCGCGGTGAGCTGCTTGCCGCCGTGCACGCAGGTCACACCGTTGAGCGAGAACGACAACGGCGCCGTGTTCGCGGCTCCCCAGGTGCCCATGAAGCCGAACTTCACCGTCGCGTTCGACGCGATCTTGGCGTTGTGCCCCGTACCGGTGGCGGTGACCTGGCCGTCGGTCTCGGTGACCTTGGCGTTCCAGGCGTTGCCCGCCTGCTGGCCGGACGGCCACTCCCAGGCCAGCTTCCACCCGTCGACGGCGGCTCCGGTGTTGGTAACGGCGACGTCGGCCTTGAACCCGCCCTCCCACTGGCCGCTCACCGAGTAGTCGACACGACATCCGGCTTCCGCGGCAGCGGCTTCGGTGACGACAGCCGGCACCACGGTCGCAGCCAGAGCCACCACACCGAGCAATGATCGGAACATGAACCCTCACAATCTCCACTGATCGTCAGGAAGCCTGCTGGTAGTCGAACCAGTCGAAGTGGACGGTGCCCGTCGCGGCGTAGACGCCGATGACCCGTCCGGTGAAGCCGCCGGCCACCTCGGTCGAGAGGTACCGGCCGTCGAGGGTCGCGAGCACGGTGAACGTGCCGCCGGGTTCCTCGACGCCGAAGGAGATCGTGTCCGGGCCCGACCGCGAGTCCCGCAGCTCGCGCGCCTCGTCCACCTGGACACCGAGGATCAACGGCCCGGTCGCGACCGCCTGTGACGCCACCACTGTCCACAATGGACCGATGCGGGCGATCACCCGTACCTCGCCGGACGCCACCTCGATCTCGTAGTGGTGTTCTTCGTCGAACCGGACCGCCATGCCTCCACTTCCGTCCGCGGGATCGATCAGCGTGCGAACCCGGCACGACAGATGTTGCTGACGGCGTCCCGCGAACACGACCGCGGGATCATCCACACCGGACCCGCGAGCGTGCAGGGTCAGCCAGCCGGACCGTTCCTTCGTGGTGCAGTGCTGCTCGGAGCGGTCGCGGACCGAGATCCAGCACGGCCGCAGCTCGCTGTCGTCGAAGTCGTCCCGCTCGGTCACCGCGCTGGCGGGGCCGGACGTGAGCTCACCGACGACGGGCCAGCCGTCGACCCAGCTCACCGGGGCGAGGAACGTCTCCCGGCCGAGCACGTGCCAGCCGGGAGTGCCACCACCTGGCCGCACGCCGAGCAGCACCAGCCACCACGACCCGTCCGGTCCCTCCACCAGATCCGCGTGACCGGTGTTCTGGACAGGCTCGTCGGTGCTGCGGTGCGACAGGATCGGGTTGGCCGGACAGGGTTCGAACGGGCCGTCCGGCGCCGGGCCACGGGCGATCGAGACACCGTGGCCGCGTTCGGTGCCGCCCTCGGCGATCAGCAGGTACCAGTGCTCACCGATCCGGTACAGGTGCGGCGCTTCCGGGGCCTTGGCGCCGGGCGTGCCGGACCAGAGCCGCTTCGGCTCACCGAGCGCCTCACCGGTGGCCAGGTCGATCCGGTACTGCGACACCCCCGCGACCGTGCACCAGCAGTTGCCGTCGTCGTCCCAGGCCAGGTCCGGGTCGATGCCGCCGACATCCGGCAACGGGATCGGGTCGGACCACGGCCCGGCCGGATCGGTGGCGGTGAACACCATGTTGCCGCCGCCGTGGCTCACGCTCGTGACGATCAGCCAGAACCGGCCGTCGTGGTGGCGCAACGTCGGCGCGTAGATGCCGGCCGAGGACGGCGTCTCGGCGGTCAGCAGCAGCTGGCTCGTGCGGTCCAGCGCGTTGCCGATCTGCGTCCAGTGCACCAGGTCCCGGCTGTGGAAGATCGGAATGCCGGGGAAGTACTCGAAACTGGAGCACACCAGGTAGTAGTCCTCGCCGACCCGGCACACGCTCGGGTCGGGATGCATTCCCGGGATCACGGGGTTCGTCACCTGGCAGCTCCTCTGGCCGTGAGCCGGAACAGCACGGCGGACGGCGCCCCGGGCAGCGTCACGACGAGTTCGGCGAGGTTCCGCCGCGCGGACGCCGCACTGCCGGCCGGGTAGAGCACCTCAACGTCCACATCGGACAAGCCCGGCAGTGCCACAGTGTCCTCCGCACCGGAACGGCGCCAGACGGTCAGATAAGTGACGGAGGACGTGGACATGGCCAAGGCGATCCACGGGTCGTCCCAGCCGGGCAGGCCGAGCGGCCAGGACGGCACGGCGTGCGGCAGGTCGGCGCGGATCGCCTTGTACACGGCCAAGGCCTCGTGGACGAGCGCACTCGCCTCCGGCCCCAGATCGGCGATCTTTCCGGACAGGTGCACGCGGCCGAGCAGCGCGCTCGCCATGGTGAAGGCGACCTCGTCGAGCGAGTCCTCCGCCTGCGGATAGGCCCAGACCGCGCACTGCTCCGGCGTGATCGCGGCGGGCGCCGACGCCGCGATGGGCGCGTAGCGGTCCAGGTTCTGCTGGTCGCTGGTGGACTGCAGCTGTGTCCGCGACAGCAGCGCGTGGTCGATGCGCATGCCGCCGGAGGCGCAGTTCTCCAGCACCAGGTGCGGATGGCGGTCGAGAACGCCGTCGAGCCAGTCGAGCTGCGCCCGGTTGTGGCCGAGCAGGCCGTCTGCGGGCACTTCGCCGTCACGTGAGCTGGTGCCGGAACCGGGGTTGATGTTGTGGTCGAGTTTCAGGTAACCGACGCCCCACTCCCCCACCAGCCGGTCGACCACCTCGTCCAGGTGCGCGCGAGCGGCCGGGTGCCGCAGGTCGAGGTGGTAGCGGGCGCAGTCGGCGACCCGCACGCCGTCCCTGCGGAAGAACGCCTCCTCCGGCAGGGTGTCCGCCAGCGGGCTGTTGACGCCGATGACCTCGGGCTCCAGCCACAGGCCGGGAACCATCCCGCGTTCCCGGATGCGCGCCAGCACCTCCCGCAGGCCACCGGGGAACCGGGTGCGGGACGGTTGCCACGCACCGACGCTGTCCCACCAGCTCTCGCCGACCTCCGCGTACCAGCCCGCGTCGATGACGAAGTACTCCGCACCCGCACCGGCCGCGGCGTCGATCAACGGCAGCAGCTCGGCCGTGGTGGGATCGCCCATCAGGCAGTTCATGTAGTCGTTGAAGATGACCGGCAGCGCCTCGTGGTCGGGGTGCGGCCGGCGGGTCACGCGGCGGTAGCGGGTCAACGCGGCGAACGCGGCGTCCGGCCCCGCGCTGCAAGCCAGGGAGACGGGCACGGTGCGGAACTCCTCGCCGGGCGCCAGCACCCGGCTCCAGCCGTGGTCGTACTCCTCCGGACCGCACAGCGCCACGTACCCGGCGTTGTCGTGCTCCCCGCACTCCCAGCGCCAGCCACCGCCGTTGTGCTCGATCTGCCACACCCACGTCCGGCCCGTCGTGCGGTCGGTCACCCCGCCCATCGGCAGATGACCACAGCTGGACCAGACTCCTTGTCCCGCAACGGACATCGCACCCTTGTGACGGATGTCGCGATGCCGCCCGCCACGTTCCGGCGTCTTGAGGCGCACGGGTTCGCGGCGCCACCGGCATTCCGCCAGCCAGTCGTTCTCCGCCCACAGCACGTCGGCGTCCTCCGGTGGAGCGAGACCGCCCGCGACGAGCGACGTGACCGACTCCAGGCGCACCGGGGCACTCCCCTCGTTGCGCACGACGACCTCGCCGCGCACCACGGGAATGCCGTCAGGCGAACGGTAGGTCACCTCGACGGCCAGGCCGGACTCCTCGTCGTACAGCTCGACGACCAGCACCTGCCAGTCCTTTTCGGACGGTGTGCGGTGGCCGCGGTACCGGAGCCGCTCGCCGATCGCGGTGTCGATCAGGCGGTTGCTGGACCAGATGCGGCCGTGGTTCGCGGCCGTCACCTCCACCAGCGGCAGCGTGGTGCCGGAGCGGCGCAGCCTGCCCTCGGTGAGGTCGAAGTCCCACGACAGCTCGGCGTGACCCCAGTGGATCGTGGTCACGGCGTTCCTCCCCGCAGCACAGCACATCCGCCGGGTGGCAGTTCCCCGACCGGTCCGCCCGTGATCAGGTCGTGGGCGGTTTCCGGCAGGGACACGGCTTCCGGACGATGGTTGAGCACGATGTGCCAGCGGGCGTCCGGCCCTTCGCGCGTGACCGCTTCGACGCCCGGTGGCAGGCCCGGCAGCACGGGGCCGACGCCGGCGGAGTCCAGCAGCCGTGCGATCAGCGCGCCGTAGTCCGCGTCGTCCAGACGCGTCGACAGGTACCAGCCCTCTCCCGTGCCGTAGCCGTGCCGGGTGAGCGCGGCAGAACCCGCCAGTGGGCCGTGGGTGTAGGCGACGACCGTCTCGGCACCCCGCACCTGCACGGTCTCGCTCCAGACCGTGCCGTGCGAACCGTCCGAGAGCGTGATCCGCTCGTCGCGTCGCAGCGGCCGGTACTCCATGACCCGGATGCCGAGCGCCTCGCGCAACGGCGCGGCCGGACAGCCGCCGAGCCTCGCGTGCAGCCGGTCGTCCACGACGCCGCTGAAGTGCTGCACGAGCAACGTGCCGCCGTTCAGAACGTAGCGGCGCAGGTTCTCCGCTCCGGAGTCGGACAGCAGGTACAACGCCGGGGCGACGACGAACCGGTAGCGGCTCAGCTCCGTTTCCGGGTGCGCGAAGTCCGCGACCACGCCGGCGTCCCACAACGCGCGATGGGCATCACGCAGTGCGGCGTGATAGTCCAAATCGGACGATGGCAGGCCGTCGGAGTTCAACGCCCACCACGCGTCGGAGTCGTGCAACACGGCGACGTGCGCCGTGACGGTCGACCCGGCCAGCTCGGCGAGGCGGGACACGGCCTCGCCCGTCGCCGTCACCTCGGCGAACACGCGGCTGTCCGGCCCGGCGTGCGGAACCATCGCCGAGTGCCACTGCTCGGCACCCGCTTTCGACTGGCGCCACTGGAAGAACAACGCGCCGTCGGAACCGCGCGCGATGTGGCCGAGAGAGTGCCGCAGGATCTCCCCCGGTTCCTTGGCGAGCGTCCGGCCCCGGTCGTAGACGGTGCTGGTGCCCTGTTCCATCAGCAGCCACGGCCGTCCGCCCGCGAACGAGCGGGCGCGGTCGGCGGTGAAGGCGGCTTCCGCGGCCGCGTCCAGGCCGGGCGCGGACGGGTAGAAGTCGATCGCGACCAGGTCGACCTCCCGGCCGAGCGCCCACAGGTCGATGTTCTGGTAGCCGGGCAGCATCATGTTGGTCGTCACCGGACGGTCGCTGTGCGCGCGGATCGCGTCCCGTTGCTCGGAGTAGGCGGCGATCACCTCGTCAGAGCAGAACCGGCTGAAGTCCACCGTGTGGCCTGGGTTGCGGTGCCACTGGGTGGCGCGCGGCGGCAGGATCTGCTCCCAGCTGCCGTACCGCTGGCTCCAGAACGCCGTCCCCCACGAGGAGTTGAGCGCGTCCAGCGAGCCGTACCTCGCCCGCAGCCAGACCCGGAACGCGGCGGCGGTGTGATCGCACCAGCACAACGTCACGTACTCGTTGTGCACGTGCCACAACGCCAACGCCGGGTGGTCGCCGTAGCGTTCCGCGAGCGCAGCGGCGATCCGGCGGGCCGCGGCGCGGTAGGCGGGGGCGCTGATGCAGTAGGTGTCGCGGCTGCCGTGCACCAGCCTGGTGCCGTCCGGGGTGACCGGCATGGCGTCCGGGTGGGCCAGCGTGAACCACGGCGGCGGCGAGGCGGTCGGCGTGGCCAGGTCGACGTGCACCCCGTTGGCGTGCAGGCGATCCAGGTGCGCGTCGAGCCACTCGAAGTCGTAGCAGCCCTCCTCCGGTTCCAGCAACGCCCAGGAGAAGACGCCGACCGTGGCCAGGTTGACCCTGGCCGCGCGCATCAGCTCGTCGTCCTCCTTCCACACCTGCTCGTCCCACTGCTCGGGGTTGTAGTCGCCACCGAAGGCGAGCCCGCCAAGTCGATCGGTGATCACGGTTCCTCCCGCACGGGAAGACGAGCACCGTTGCGCAGGAACAACGGGATGCGCTCGATCGGGGCCGCGACGGTCACCGTCCGGCCGCCTTCGTGCTCCTCGCCCGTCCACGCGTCGGTCCAGCGCGCACCAGCGGGCAGGTAAACCTCACGCTCACGCAGACCGGCCTCGGTGATCGGAGCCACCAGCAGATCGGGACCGAGCAGGAACGCGTCCTCGACATCCCACGCCACTGGGTCAGTGGGGAACTCCAGGAACACCGGACGCATCGGCGGCACACCGGTCTCCGACGTCGTGCGCATCTGCTCCATCACGTACGGGCGCAGGCGTTCCCGCAGCCGCAGGTGGGCGGCGAGGATCTCGTAGGCCTCCTCGCCGTACGACCAGACCTCGTTGGCCAGCCCGGTCATCGCGGGCTCCAGCACCTGCTCGTCGCCGCGGAAACCGTGCAGGCGGAACAACGGGCAGAACGTGCCGTACTGGAACCACCGCACCAGGACCTCGCGATAGGCAGGATCGTCCGGATCGCCGCCGTGGAAGCCGCCGATGTCCGTGGTCCACCAGGGGATACCGGACATCATCACGTTCAGCCCGGCCTTGATCTGGGTGCGCAGCGAAGCGAAGTCCGTGCCGATGTCACCGGACCAGAGCGCGGCACCGTACCGTTGCGCACCTGCCCACGTCGAACGGTTGAGGGAGATGATCTCGGTCTCGCCCGACACGCGCAGTCCGTCGTGGACAGTTCGGGCGTTCTCGCGCGGGTAGAGGTTGCCGACCTCCAGGCCGGGACCGGCGTGGTAGCGCAGGTTGTACTGGTGCCCCGGCTTGAGCTCGGGCTCACCGGCGTCCAGCCAGAAGACCTTGATGCCGAGATCGTGGTACCCACGCCGGATGCGCTCCCACACGAACTCGCGGGCGTCGGGGTTCGTGGCGTCGTAGAAGGCGACCTGGGCGGAGTACGCGCCGAGGCCCTTGTCCGGCCAGTCCGCGTGCGCCATCGGCCCGAACTCCGTGCCGATGAAGAGACCCTGGTCCAGCATCGGGTGGTAGTTCTCGCTCGCCGGGCTCACCGACGGCCAGACCGAGACCATCAGCTTGACGCCCATCTCGTCCAGCTCGCGCACCATGGCCGCGGGGTCGGGCCACTCGGCGGGGTCGAACTTCCACTCGCCGAGATGCGTCCAGTGGAAGAAGTCGCAGACGATCACGGACAACGGCAGCCCGCGCCGCCGGTACTCGCGCGCGACCTCCAGCAGCTCGTCCTGGGTGCGGTAGCGCAGCTTGCACTGCCAGAAACCCGAGGCCCACCCGGGAAGTTCCGGCGCGTGCCCGGTGGCGTCCGCGTACCGGCTCAGCACGTCGGCCGGCTGACCGGCGGTGATCCAGTAGTCGATCTGGCGGGCGCTGTCGGCCACCCAGCGCGTGCCGGTCCCGGCGAGCTCGACCCGGCCGATCGCGGGCGAGTTCCACAGCAGGCCGTAACCGCGGTCGGAGACCAGCAGCGGGATGGTGACCTCGGCGTTGCGCTGCACCAGGTCGATGACCGCGCCCTTCTGGTCCAGCAGGCCGTGCGTGTGCTGGCCGAGGCCGTACAGCCGTTCCCCTTCATAGGCCCGGAAACGCTGCTCCAGCCGATGGTGACCGTTGCCCGTCGGAGTCGCGAGGCGCGGTCCCGGCCACCAGAAGTGGGCGGGCTGTTCGGCGAGCAACTCGGTGCCGTCCTCGGTGCGCAGGAACGTGAGCCTGCCCGCGGACGCCCCGAGCTCCGGAGTGAGCTTTCCTTCGGTGTCGGCGTCGATCCGGACGGTCAGCTTGCCGTTGACGAGCGTCGCGTGGTGCTCGGCGATCTTGATCTCGGCATCGCCGCCGTCCGGTGGCGCGTCGAGCAACGCGCCCGGCAGGTCCTCCAGCAACGGCCCGCCGGGAGTCGCCCTGACCCGGACGGCATCCGGACCCCACGGCTCGACGCGCAGGGTCTCACCCCTGGCCCGCCATTCGAGCGCGGTGCCGAGGTCTCGGAAGTACGTGGGCATGCGGCAGCTCCTCGCGTTGGTCTGCGGTGCGGAATGACTCGGAGTCAGAGCTGGGTGCGCGGCGCGGATCCGGTGCTGTCGCGGACGGTCAGGACCGGCGTGAGCAGGACCCGCTCGTCCTCCGGCCGGTCTCCCGCGCCCGCCTGGGTGATCCGGCGCAGGAGCTGCTCGACGGCCACGCGGCCGAGCTCCTGCGGCGACCCGGTCACCGAGGTGAGCCGGGGCGCGAACTGCTCGGCGAGCTGGGCCTGGCAGAGCGCGACGACCGACGCGTCCTCGGGCACGGTCCGCCCGCTGGAGCGCAGCAACGTGAGCAACGGCCCGATCGCACTCTCGTTCTGCACCACGAACCCGGTGGTCTCCGGCCGGTCCGCGAGGATGCGGGCGAGCGTCCCCGCCGTGCTCTCGTACGTGCCCTCGCACGCCCGGTGCACGAAGCGCAGGCCTCGCTGTTCCGCACGGTCACCGAAACCGGCGACCGTGCGTTCCGCGTAGGCGGCGTGCCGGCTGTAGACACCGGAGCCGTAGCCGATGAACGCGACCTCGCGATGACCGAGATCGGCCAGGTGGTCGGCGCAGAGCGCACCGGCCGTCACGAAGTCGTGGTCCACACAGGACAGTCCGGCCGGATCGTCCGGCAGGCCGATGAGCGCGGCCTGCGTGCCCTGGGACCGCAGCACCGGGATGCGCACGTCGCCCAGCTCGACGTCCATCAGGATGACGCCGTCGGCCAGCCCGCTGGCCACGATCCGGCGCACCCCGTCCGGGCCCTCGTCGTTGGTGATCAGCAGCACGTCGTAACCGTGCTGCCGGGCGGCCATCGTGACCGCGACGGCGATCTCCATCACCACCGGGACGTACACGTCGGTGCGCAGCGGCACCATCAGCGCGACGATGTGCGACCGCCGGGCGGCCAGGGCCCGCGCACCGGCGTTGGGGTGGTAACCGAGCTCCCGCACCGAAACCCGCACCCGGTTCCGGGTCTCCTCGGAGATCGCGCGCTTGCCGCTCAGCACATAGCTCACCGTGCTGGACGACACGCCCGCGTGCCTGGCCACATCGGCAATCGTCACCATGAGATCAACCCTTGATCGCGCCGGTCAGGACACCCGTGCGGAAGTGCTTCTGCACGAACGGATAAACGATGAGCAACGGCACGAGCGTCAGCACCACCACGGCCATCTGCAACGCCAGCGGCGCCGTCTGGGAGAACTGGTCGCCGAACCCGGAGTTGACCGAGCCCGGCATGCCGTTGCCCCGGTTGACATACGTGAAGAGCACGTACTGCAACGGCCACTTCTCGCTGTCCGTCGGCATGTACAACATGACGTTGAAGAACGAGTTCCAGTAGCCGACGCCGTAGAACAACGCCATCACGGCGGTCACCGCGCGAGACGTCGGCAGGACGATGGACCACAGGATCCGCCAGTCCCCCGCACCGTCGATCCTGGCAGCCTCGATCAGGTCCACCGACGTGCTCGAGTAGAACGCTCGCAGGATCAGGATGTTGAACACCGACACCGCGCTCGGCAGGACCAGCGCCCACCACTGGCCGTAGCCGCCGAGCCCGGTGACGACCAGGAACGTCGGGATCAGGCCACCGTTGACGAACATCGTGACGATCAGCAGTGTCAGCAGGAAGCGGTGCCCGAGCGACCCCGGCCTGGACAGCCCGTAGGCGCACATGACCGAGACCGCCATCGACACCAGCGTGCCGATCCCGGTGATGCCGAAGCTCACCAGCAGCGCGCTGCGCACCGTCGAGTCCGCCAGCATCACCCGGTAGGCCTCGAAGGTCAGGCCGTCCGGCCAGATCACCAGACCGCCCGCCCGGTTGATCGCGGCCTGGGTGGACAGGCTGGTCACCACGATGATCCACAACGGCACCAGCATGACCATCAGCACGCCGCCCAGCGTGATGCCCTTCGCGGCGTCTCCGGCGAGGGTCGGTGGCTCCTCCCACGCTGGGCGCGCGTTCTTCCGCTTCGGACGAACCGCTTGGGGCGCAACAGGTCGCGCGCTGCTACCGGCGCGCTGAACGGTGAGTGTCATCGTCGGTACAACCCGTCTTCCCCGAAGGCGTGCGCCAGCTTGTTCGCGCCCCAGATGAGCAACAACGAGATGACGCCCTTGAACAGGCCCGCCGCCGCGCCGTAGCTGTAGTCGTTGGTCGCGATGCCGTAGTAGAACGAGAAGGTGTCCAGCACCTCGGCCGTGTCGTGGCCGACCGCGTTGCGCTGGATCAGGAACTGCTCGAACCCGACCGTCAGCGCGTTGCCCAGGCGCAGCACCAGCATCAGCACGATCACCGCGCGCAGTCCGGGCAGCGTGATGTGCCACAGCCGCCGCCACCGGCCCGCGCCGTCCGCCGCGGCCGCCTCGTAGAGGTCGGTGTTGATGGCGGCGAGCGCGGCCAGGAACACGATGATCCCCCAGCCGGCTTCCTTCCAGATCACCTGGGAGGTGACCAGCAGCGCGAAGGTGTCCGGGTTGGTCATGACGTCCCACGTGCCGATGTCGTTGTTGCGCAGGAAGTGGTTGACCGCGCCGGCACCGCCGAGCATCTGCTGGAAGATCGTGATGGCCAGCACCCACGAGAAGAAGTGCGGCAGGTACACGACTGACTGGATGAAGTTGCGCACCCGTTGGGACAGCACGGAGTTGAGCAGCAACGCCAGTGCGATCGGCACCGGGAAGAACAGGACCAGCTGCACGAAGCTCAGGTACAGCGTGTTGCGCACCGCTCCCCAGAACAGCGGGTCGCTCATCAGCCGCTCGAACTGGTAGAGCCCGGCCCACGGGCTGTTCCAGACCCCGGCCAGCGGGTCGTACTCCTGGAACGCCGTGACGAGCCCGAACAACGGCGCGTAGTTGAACGCCAGCAGCAGAACGACGGCGGGCAGCGTCATCAGGATCAGCGACCGGTCCCGGCGCAGCCTGATCCGCCAGTTCAGCCTCGCCGGCCGCCTGGTGCCCTCCGCTCGCAGCGTGGTCACTGTCCCGTGCCGAACTTCTGCAGGACGTTGTCGTTCATCCACTGGATCAGCCGGTCACCGCCGCCGCTGGACTTCCAGGTCGCGGCGGCGTCCTTCAGGTCCTGGATGGACTTCTTGCCGTGGATGACGTCCTTGAGCGTGTCCTCGACGGGCTGCGCGGCCTCGGCCGTGGCCTGCGCCTGCGGCATGCTGACGTTCATGCCCCAGAACACCGGCTTGGAGAGCGCTTTCACGTTCGCGGCCTGCCAGGCGGTGATGTCCTTGGCGACATTCGGCGCGGACGGGCTGCTGATGGCGGCGGAGGGGGCGGCGAGGAACGGGTAGGTCTGCGCCTGGACCTCCTTCTTGCCCGCCTCGGTGTGCGTCGGCACGCCTGCGTCCATGGTGAAGTGGGTGCCCTCGACGCCGTAGTTGACCATCGTGTACTCGGCGGAACCGTACGGCGCCGCGAGGTAGTTGGCGACGGCCAGCAGCTCCTCGATCTGCCCGGGCTTCAGATTGACGTTGAGGTAGCTGATGATGTCGGTGGCCGAACCCATGTCGACGCGGGGCGCGCTCTTGCCGTCCGCGGCGAAGAAGTTGAGGGCCCCGCGGCGGTAGTTCGGGTTCGCGGCCTGGCCGGACTGGTGGTCGGCGAGGTTCCACGCGCCGGTCCCGCCACCTTCGATGAGCGTCTTGCCGGCGTAGAACCGGGTGTTGCCGGAGTTGTCGCCCGCCAGGGCGTCGGGGTGGATGTACCCGGCGACCGCGAGCTTGCGGTGCCAGTCGGCCGCGTCCAGGAACTCCTGCGTCTCGAACAGGTGGACGAGCTTTCCGTTGTCCACCTTCCACTTCAGCGGTGCGCCGAACGCGGTGTAGACGTAGCGGTAGATGTCGTCGAAGGCCCAGACGCCCGCCTTGGCGTCGGTGAGCTCCTTGCCGAGGTTCACCAGGTCGTCGGCGGACTTGATCTGGTCGGCCGTGATGCCCTTGGCATCCAGGACGTCACGCCGGTAGAAGATGCAACCGGCGATCTTGAACCCGGTCGAGAACGACGGGATCCCGTACAGCTTGTCGCCCCAGGCACCGGCACGCCACGCGGCGGTGGGCAGCGCCGCGAGGTTCGGGTACTTCTTGATGTTGTCGCCGGAAATGTAGGGCGTGAGGTCGGCGAGCTGGTTGCCGGCCAGGCCGCCGGTGTTGAAGGAGGGGTTCCACCAGGCCGGCAGGTTGATCCAGTCGGGCAGCTTCTTCGCCGCGGTCATCGTCGGAATGATCGTGTTGTAGTTGTTGCCGTCCGCGGGCTTCATCTCCAGCTCGACGCCCAAGGCCTTGTTCATGGCCTGGTAGAAGCTGTTGTCGGCCGGAGGGACGGTCCCCCACAGCGGCGTGACCGCGGAGTACTTGCCGCCCTTGCCCGGCACGCCGGACACGGTGGCGATCCGGTTGGCCGGGTAGCTGAGGAAGCCCGGTTCCGTCAGCACGTCGGCGCCGCCCGCCACGGAGGGGATGTCCGGCTTGATCGACGTGTTCGGCACGTAGGCCGGCAGCACGGCCTTGAGACCGGCATCGGAGTTCACCCCGGCCCGCTGGGCCCCGCCTCCGCCGCACGCGGACAACAGCGGTCCCATCGCGACCAGTCCCGCGGCTGCGCGACGAGCACGACGTCGAGCCCGGTGACCCGGTGGCGGTGCTGCTGCC
>NZ_JBEXPJ010000199.1:0-15434 GCF_040611995.1 Lentzea sp. NPDC006480 | reverse complement strand
GTGGTCGTCGTGGTTGATCATGCTCTGCTGGCGTGCGGTGTCGGGCCTGCGCGGGTTCTCGAACAGGCCGAGGTCGAACTTGAGCGTCAGGATCCGCGTGACCGCCTGGTCGAGGTCCTTCTCGTCCAGCAACCCCTCCTCGACGGCCTGCAGGGCGCCCTCGAAGAACTGCGGGGTCGTCATGATCATGTCGTTGCCGGCCTTGACCGCCGCCGCCGCGGCGTGGGCGTAGTCGGGCTGCAGCTTCTGCTCCCAGACCATGCGGCCGACGTTGTCCCAGTCGGTGATCAACGTGCCGGTGTAGCCCCACTCGCCGCGCAGGACCTCGTCGAGCAGCCACGAGTTGACCGTGATCGGCACGCCGTCGGTGGTCTGGTAGCCGAGCATGAACGTCGCGCAGCCCTCTTTCGCGACGCGTTCGAACGGCGGCAGGAACCAGCTCCGGAGCTTGCGCCTCGACAGGTCGGCCTCGCTGGCGTCGCGACCGCCCTGCGTTTCCGAGTAGCCGGCGAAGTGCTTGGCGGTGGCGAGGATGGCGGTGTCGTCCTCCAGGCCGTCGCCCTGGTAGCCGCGGACCATGGCGGCCGCGAGCTCGCCGATCAGCACCGGGTCCTCGCCGAACGTCTCGTCGACCCGTCCCCAGCGCAGGTCCCGCGCGATGCACAGGACCGGAGAGAACGTCCAGTGCACACCGGTCGCCGACGCTTCTACCGCCGTGACCCTGGCGACCTGCTCGACCAGCTGCGGATCCCACGTGGCGGCCATGCCCAGCTGCGTCGGGAAGATCGTGGCGCCTTCGTGGAACGAGTGGCCGTGGATGCAGTCCTCCGCGATGAGCAGCGGGACTTGGAGTCGTGTTCTTTGCGTCAGGTCGTGCGCGCGCAGCACCCGTTCCGGCGAGGTGTGCAGGATCGAGCCGACGTGCTTGCGCAGCACGTGGTCGTCCAGGTCCTCCCTCGAGTCCAGCTGCATCATCTGCCCGACCTTCTCGGCCAGTGTCATGCGGGCCAGGAGGTCGGTGACCCGCTGTGCGGTGGGCAGCGTGGCGTCGAGGTAGGGCACGTCGTCGCGATCCATGTGGTCTCCGAGAGGGCTCGTGCGGCGGCAGCGTTCGTGGGAGCGCTCTCACAGTTTCTAGCTGAAACCGGTTCCGCGCGAAACCGGTTTCAGGATTTCCGGTACAAACGAATCGGTGAAGAAGGCTCCCAACTAGGCCGAACGCGACAAACCGGCTGCCCTTCCGAACAGTGTGTTGCTTTGGCGTGACGCCTTGTCAGGCCCGAAATTTCGGCCCACGACCGCGAACGCCACCGCGTTCAGGCCCCACGCCACGAAGTCGAGCTCGTGACTGGTGATGATCACCGCGGCGACGAAGTGCAACGGCTGGGAGATCGCGGTCGCCACAGCGACCCACTTCGGGAGCCCGGCCTGCCACATCGCCGCGCCCAGCAGGACCGTGCCGATCACGTGGCCCGCGACGAAGACCCCGGCCGCCGTGTCGAGGGCGGGGTGGCTGATGACGTTGCCGTTGGTGGCCGCCGCGTCTCCCGCGACGAGCAGGCCGAGCGACAGGTAGGCCGGGACCAGCAGGATCGCGGCCGCCGTGGTGGTCTTCGGGGCTTGGTCGCGGATTTTGCGCGCGATCCAGATGACGGCCGGGGCGAGGGTCAGCATGCCGACGAAGCCGAGCCAGATCACCCAGTTCATGGTGTCCGGGTGCGCTTGGGCTTTCTGCAGCATCGTCGCCGTGTCGTCGGTGGTGTTGTACGGCAGGATCAGGCGCAGGACGGCGATCGCGGCCGGTCCGATCGGCAGCAGCCACCTCATGACGCCACCGCCTGACGTCCCTTGAGCGTGAGGGCCGCGCCCACTGCTGTCAGCGCGATGGTGGCCGCCGCCGCCGCGATCGCCGGCGCCGGAACGCCAGGCTCGAAGAACGCGGGCACGGCGGCCACGGCGGACAGCCCGCGCAGGACGATCAGCGGCAGGATCGCCCTGCGGGCGCCTCGCCAGGCCGAGATCACCAGGACGAGGCTGGCGAGCCCCAGCGCGGCGGCGACCAGGGCGACGGCCATCGGTGGCGCTTCGCCGTCGGTGAGCAGAGGGAGCAGCAGGTCTGCCACGGAGAGCAGGCCGAGCAGTACGAGTCCGGCGCGGAACATCGGGCACCTCCAGGGTTGGTTGGAGGCAACTGTGGGTTCCGGGGCGTTCCCCGGTCAGGAGAGCGTGATCCGGTGCGGGCAGGAGGTTTCCGGGATGCGGCGGGAACGGGTCCCGGGAGGTGCCGGGACCCGGGGCGTGGGGTCGTCCAGGGAACCGGGGGTCGCGGGTCGTGCGGGCGCGAGGTTGCACGGGACTGGCGGCGCGTGCCGTCTGGGTTCGCGGTGCCGGGAGGCCTGTGGTCGGGAGGGTGCCTGGGATTGGCGGCGCGGTGCCGTGCGGCGCCTGGAGACCTGAGGCGCCCGCGGGTGCGAGGTTCCCGGAGAGCGACGGCATCGTGTTCCCGGACCAGCGGGTGCCGGCCGATTCCCGGGACTTCCCGGGATCGTGATCCCGGGACATCAGGCCCGCGGCGGCCCACACTTACCGGCATGAACATCGGCCGCGCGCTCGCGTCCGGTCTCGGCGGTGTCGTGATCGCCGAGACCGGGGCCGCTGTCGTGGTCGTGTTGCGGCTGGGCTGGACGTGGCAGCAGGCGCTGGACGCGTTCGTGGTGACGAACTCCGCGATGGCGCTGACCTTCGGCATCTGCGGCGCGATCCTCGCCTGGCACCGGCCGCGCAACCCGATCGGCTGGTTGTTCCTCGCGGACGGCCTCGGGCACGCCACGACCGCGCTGTGTGCGCCCTTGGACGGTCCGCTCATCGCGACGATCGCCTCCTACGCGTGGCCGTGGTCGATCGGGTTGTTCCTGCCGTTGTCGCTGGTGCTCTTCCCGGACGGGCGGCTGCCCTCACGGCGGTGGCGTGCGGTGGCCATCGCCATCGTGGTGACGGCGCCGCTGTTCGTGATCGAGCTGGGAGCGGACCCCGAGGGGCCCGGCTACCTGAAGCTGCCGGGATATGCGGAGCTCGGGCCGTTGTGGATCGTGTCGGAGCTGCGGACGCTCCTGGCGTTGCTGGCCGGGGTGGTGGCGCTGGCCGTGCGGTTCCGGCGGGGCGAGGACTCGGTGCTGTGGTTGCTGCTGGCGGCGAGCGTGGCGGCGGCGTTCGTGGTGCCGTGGTCGTTCGTGGCGGGGACGCCGGTGTTCGTGCTGCTGTCGATCCCGTTGATCCCGATCGCGGTGACCATCGCGATCGTGCGGCACCAGCTGCTGGACATCCGGCTCGTCGTGTCGCGCGTCCTGGCCTGGGTGTTGCTGTCCGCGGTGGTGCTCGTCGTTTACGGCCTGCTGGTCGCGGTGCTGGACCGGTTCGTGTCGGCTCAGCTCGGGCGATCAGTCGTGGCCACGGTGGTGGTCGCGTTGCTGGTCGCGCCGGTGTTGCCCCGCCTGCAACGGCTCGTCGACCGCGCTTTGTACGGAGATCGCGGCGATCCGGCACGGGTGGTGTCCAAGGTCGGCGAGCACCTGGCGGGTGAGGGGCTGGCCGGGGTCGTGGAGGCCGTGCGGGTCGCGCTGCGAGTGCCGTACGTGGCACTGGCGGCCGGTCAGCAGTTGGCCAGCAACGGCACGAGACCGGACAACATCGAGGTGGTGCCGTTGGAGTACGACGGCGTGACCGTCGGCGAACTGCACGTGGGCGTGCGCACTGGCGAAAGCACGCTCGGTGCCGCCGACCGCAACGTCCTCCGCCTCGTGGCCGCTCCTCTGGCCGTGGCGGTGCACGCGACGTTGCTGTCCACGCAGCTGCAGGCCTCCCGCGAACGCCTCGTCACCGCACGCGAAGAAGAACGCCGACGGCTGCGCCGAGACCTCCACGACGGCCTCGGCCCTACGCTGACCGGCGTGGCACTGAGCGCCGACGCGGCCACAAACCTGCTGGCCACCGACCCGGACCGCACCCGAAGCCTCCTCACCGGCGTGAGCGCGGACGTCCGGACCGCGATCGCCGACGTCCGCAGGCTCGTGGAAGACCTGCGCCCACCCGCACTGGACGAGCTCGGCCTGCTCGGCGCCCTCCGCCAACGCGCCGAACACCTGGTGCGCACCCCGCTCCAACTGCGCCTCGACGTGCCGGACGAGGTACCCCAGCTCTCAGCCGCGGTAGAGGTCGCCGCCTACCGCATCGCCACGGAAGCCCTGACCAACGTGGTCCGGCACTCGCGAGGTTCCTCGGTGATCCTCCGGTTGAGCTGCGTGGATGAACTCGAAGTCGAGGTCACCGACGACGGACCGCCCAACGGCCCGTGGCGCCCCGGCGTAGGAATGCAGGCGATGCGAGAGAGGGCAGCGGAGCTCGGCGGTGAGGTGGAGGTCGGGCCGACTGAGAGCGGAGGACGGGTGCGGGCGCGCTTGCCGATGGCAGTGGGCGATGGTGTTTCATCGGCGGTGGAGGTGCCGTGACCGACATCCGCGTCGTGATCGCCGACGACCACCCGATCGTCCGCGAGGGCATGAGCGCACTGCTCGCCTCACTCCCGGGCTTCGAGGTCGTCGGCGTGGCCAAGACCGGACGCGAGGCCGTCAAGGAGGTCGTCACCGCACAACCCGACGTCGCCGTGCTCGACCTGCAGATGCCCGACCTCGACGGCATCGCGGCCACCAAGGAGATCGCCCGCGCCGCGCCACAAGTAGCGGTCCTCGTGCTGACGATGTTCTCGGACGACGACTCGGTGTTCGCGGCCATGCGCGCCGGCGCTCGCGGTTACCTCGTCAAAGGTGCCGAGCAGGACGAGATCGCCAGGGCCATCCGCGCGGTCGCGGCGGGCGAGGCGATCTTCGGACCTGCTGTCGCGCAACGGGTTCTCGGCTTCCTCACCGGTCAGTCCGCACGAGAAGCCCCGTTCCCCGAGCTCACGGGCCGCGAACAGCAGATCCTCGACCTGCTCGCCGCGGGCCTGTCCAACGGCGCCATCGCGACCAAGCTCGGCGTCGCGATCAAAACCGTGGCCAACAACGTCTCCGCCATCTTCACGAAGCTCCAGGTCGCCGACCGGGCACAAGCGATCATCCGCGCCCGGGACGCCGGACTCGGCCGCTAGCGAGAAGCGCGAACACCCGAAGGCGACACCGCGAACCGGCCGTCCACCCCGTGCCCGACCGTGTCACCCGCCTGCTCGTCGTCCACGTACCGGTACACGGGATGCCCGCCGATCGTGACCTGCTCGGTGCCGTCCGAGCGCTTGAACGTCGAGAGCAGCTTCGGGTCGAGGCCGGGAGCGTCGAACTGCCCACCCGCCGCGAGCAACGGGATCCACACGAGCGTGCACTCGGCCTCGACGCAGGAAGAAGAAGGCGGCTGCGTGGAGTCCTTCTCGGAGAAGTAGAGCGTGTAGTGGTCGCGGTCGACGACGACGGGGCCGACCGCGGCCGACTGTTCGATCCCCAGCTTCGCGACGTCACCCGGCAGCACCGGGGTCGGACCGGCCACCGGACCGATCGCGGCTTCCAGCTCTTCCGGCGACGCGGTCTCCTCGGCCTGGGCGGAGCAGGCCCCGAGGAACAGGATCAGTGCGAAAACGGCGAATCGGCTCACATCAGAGAACTACGGACGTGGAACGCGAGCAGTTCAGCGCCCCGTCCTCACTTGAAGCTGTAAGACCTCAAAACTGTCTGGCTCACCGCGTTACCGGCTTGATCACGTGCCGCGGCACGCACCGACACGAAGCCTGCCGCCGCCGGATGCTGGATCAGCGCGTGACCGGCGATGATCGGCACACGCCGCCAGGTCTTCCCGTCGTCGAACGACACCTCCACACCCAGCTTCGTGATCCGCGACCCGGCAGGCTTCTGCACCTCGACCTTCAGGCAGTGCAACCGACCGGCCCGTGCCTCCTGGTCAGCGGAAGTCCGCACCACCAGCAACGGCAACGGCCCGTCGGCGAGCTTGTCCGTCACCGTCCAGGTCGCCTCGGCGGACGTGCCGAGCACCGTCCACGGCAGCTCCCGCGCCGCCTGCGACCTGATCTCGTAGACACCGGCGTCCGGAGCGGTGAACGAGCCCCAGCCCGGATACGCCGACGAGCCGATCACCTTGCCGTCCTTGGACAACGTGGTGCCGGCCTGCAAGGCCGCGTTCTGCGACTGCCGATAGGTGTCGTGGCCGCCGGTGGAGAACAACGGGACGTAGACGTCGAGCTTGCCCGCCTTGCGCCGCACGCCCCAGCCCTCGTCGACCGGACCGGTGGCAGGGCCGACCGGCGACTGGTTCCACCGCACGTCGTAGGCGCGGCGGTCGAACATGCGCCGCAGCATCGTCTCGCTCTCGTACCGGTACACCGGCTGGATCTGCTGGTAGTACAGCGTGTTGCTCCAGGACACGTCCTTCGAGGCCAGGAAGTGCTCAGTGCGTCGCAACGGCAACGGGGTGCTGCGCAACGGAACCAGCGCGCCTGCCGAGCCGGGGAACGCCCCGTACACACCTCGAAGCCCGACGGTGCCCGGCACCTCGGCGCCGTACGAGGCCCTCACAGTGGCGAAGTCCCGGCGCTGCGCCTCGAACGCCAGGTCGTCCGGGATCCCGTGCTGGTCCCACCAGATCGGACGCCACAGGTCGTCACCGGAGACGAGCGCGGGGGAGAGGTGGAACGTGTAGACCCGGTCGGTGATCTTCCCGGTCGGCGTGGCGTAGAGCGGCGCGGTCGGGTCCGCCACGTAGCTGACGCCGGCTCGTCCGACGCTGAGGCCGAAGTCGTTCGCCTCGGACTTCGTGTCGACTCCCTTGACCGCCGACGTGACGGGCGTGGCCGTGCGGGCATCGAGTGTGATCGCCGTGTCGCGGTCGAGGTTCAGCGCGGCTTTGGTCACGATCGACCGCGGCCCGGACACGTTGCCCGCGTACGGATCGGCCAGTGCCGCCTGGATGTCGTAGGTGCCCTTGGGCAGACGGTAGGTGAACTCGTTCTGGTTGAACGCGTAGATCGACCCGGCGCCGAGACCGGTGGTGGCGTTCACGATGTTGCCGACCGACAACTGCGGGACGTTGCCGTTGCGGCCGAAAGTCGTGATGGTGAGACCGAACCGCTCGCCCTCGACCTGGCCGCCGATCGCCGTGCTCAGCGATGTCGTGCCGCCAGAAGCCACCACCCGCCCGGTGAACTCCCCTTCGGCACCGGGCACGATCGTCACGTTCACCGCGGCAGTCCCGTGCGCGGGAACCGCGACCTTCGAACTGTCCACCGTGTACGGTGCGGGCACGGTGACGGCGAGCTCCAGAGCCGCGTCACCGTCGTTGCGGTAGGTCAGCGTCCTGGTGATCGGACCGGAGTGCGGCCACTTCATCAGCCCGAACGACAGACTTCCCGGCGACGAGGTCAAAGTCGTCCTGACCGCGTTGCCGGCGTCGAGCCGCCCGGCACCCTGCGCGTACACCGACAGGTTCAGCGGCTTGCTCGCGGCCATCAGCGCGGCCTTGAGCTGCGGAGCCTTCCAGCCGGGGTGCTGCTGGGCGAGCACCGCCGCCGCTCCCGTCACGTGCGGCGTGGCCATCGACGTGCCGGAAGCGCTGGTGTAGTTGGCGTCCACGGGCGTGCCCATCGACGTGCCGGCCGCCCGTGCCGCGATGATCGCCGAACCGGGTGCCGCGATGTCGGGCTTGATCGCCCCGTCGCCGACGCGCGGCCCGCGGCTGGAGAACGAGCTCAACGCGTCGGCCTTGGTCACACTGCCGACCGTCAACGCGGCATCGGCGGCACCCGGCGAGGCGACCGACCCGGCCGTACCCGAGTTGCCCGCCGCGATCACGAACAACGTGCCCGTCTGCGCGGTGAGGTTGTTGACCGCCTGAGACATCGGGTCCGTGCCGTCGGTGGCGCCACCGCCGAGGCTGAGGTTCACGACCTGGGCGCCGCTGGCCGCGGCCCATTCCATGCCCTCGATGATCGCCGAGTTCGGGCAGCTGCCGGTCGAGTCGCAGACCTTGCCCACCAAGAGCTTCGCGTCCGGCGCGACGCCCTTGTACCTGCCGTTGCTGGCCGAACCGGATCCCGCGATGATGCTCGCGGTGTGGCTGCCGTGCCCGTGCTGGTCGATGCTCGGCCCGCCACCGGTCAGGAAGTCCTTGTGCCCAACGACAACACCCTGGAAGTCGGGGTGCGCCGGGTCGTAGCCGGAGTCGAGGTCCGCGACCGTCACGCCCTTGCCGGTGAACCCGGCCTGCCACGCGGCCGGCGCGCCGATCTGCGCGTTGCTCTCGTCGTCGATCAGCCGGGCGTTGGCGTCGAGCCAGATCTTCTTCACCGAACTGGCGGCGAAGACACCCGGCGAAGCCGTGACCGCGGTCGCGTTGATGCTGCTCAGGAATCGGCCGCTCAAAGTCGCAGGACCGTCGTGGCTCACGATCAACGGCAACGGCTTGCCCGCGAAGCCTTCCCGCACCAGCTCGGTCACGTTGAACAGCCGCCGGTCGACCCGGCCCGACGCCACGTCGTCGACCGCGTCGGCGGGGAACACGAACGCGTCACCGTTGTCGGTGAGCCGGACGAACTCGACCTTCTCCCGGCCGTCGGCGGCTTTCACCTCGACGTCGGCGCCGTGCACGAACACGGTGTCACCGGTGATCAGCGTGATGACGTCCGGCTGAAGCGGTGGTGTCCCCGGCGGTTCCTCGGCCTGGGCCGGTGCGGGGAGTGAGAGCAGGGCGATCGCCGAGAACGCGGCGACGAATCTGCGCATGGGAAGTCCGTTCGCTGGCAGGGCGTGGCGGCGGACGACCCGACGCTAGCGATCTCCCGATGCGTTGTCACACAACGGAAGAAAACTTGACTCGGGAAGACAACGGGACCGGATCGGTGACGCGCGGTGGTACAGGTGGTGCTCCGTCTCCGCTGCCTCGACGTGCCGGGCTGCAACTCCACCAACGGCACGCAGCTCGTGCTGTGGGACTGCAACGGCGGCGCGAACCAGAAGTGGACCTCACCACAGGAAGACCAGCCTGAGGAAGAAGACGACCAGGACGAACGCGGGGATCAGCAGCAACACCTTGCCGAGGATCGCGAGGAGGTGACTGTTGGTCCGCGGACCCATCGCCCGCCTCCGCACGCCGATCTCCCGCAGCGCCGCCTGCACCGCTTGGGCGACGTAGAACACGGCCGAGGCCGGCAACTTCTTGTCGCCGGGAAAGGGCCCCACGGGCTGTACCCGCGGGGTCCAGTCCTCTTTGAACACGACGACATCGGACGTCCACCTGCCGGGAACTGCGGTGACCTTCGCGGGCTTCGGCAGGTGGGCGTCCAGCCGTTCGGCGAGGTCGGGCCTGCCACCGGGGATCAGCAGGACGAGCTTGCCCGGTGGCTGGGTGGCGCGCGCCTGGTCGACCTCCCACCACACGCCGTCGCCGTCACCGAGTCGCAGCACGATCAGTTGTGACATCTCCATCAGCCGCAGCACACCGGTCTGCCAGTCGTCGCCCGGCAGGTAGAACCGCGCCGCACCGAGGTGCGGCAGCTGCTCACCCGGCCTGCCCACCGCGACGACGGGACCGAACGCCCTGAGTGCGCCGATGAGGTGTTCCTCGCGCGAGTGGATGCTCGCCAGACCGGTCGACAGCATTCCGGGCAGTTCGTCGACGACCGCCGCCTCGGGGTCGTCACCGAAGCCGCGCAGGTACAGCACCGGTCTGCGCCAGTCGGCCCGCAGTGCCTGTGCCGCACTTCGCGTGGACCGGGGGCGCGAGTACTTCAGGACGTAGTAGGCGACGGGCAACGCCACGAGACCGCCTGCGAGGAGGAATCCTCTTGCGGCCCAAGGGAGTTCGTTGGCCCGGGTCGCCGCGACGAACGCGAAGAAGCCGGACACCAGGAACGTGTGGCCGATCCCGCTGACGACGAGGAACACAGGACGCCGCCACCACGGCCGCGGTGGCACGAACTGGTCGACCAGCTCGACGACGTCGGCGTTCCGCTTGCGCCGCCGGTGCCGCAGGACGAGCGCGGCGGCGGTGAGGATCGCGCCGGCCACCAGCCACGGCAGCGCGCGTGCCCAGGCTTCGGCGGACCTCCTGTCGAACCCCTGCTGGTCCTCCTCGATCTTCTCGGCCACGTCGTCGGTGAACCGGCGGGCGAGATCGAAGTCGCCGTCCTCGACGGCATCGGTGCCGAGGGAGATCGAGGCGCCCGCGCGGCTGCTGGCCTGCGTGTGGGCTCTGAACCAGGTGTCGACCGCGTGCGCGTCGGCGGATGAACGGCTGTCGAGGGCGGCGAGGAAGGCGGCGTACTGGGCCGGCGCGTCGTGGAAGGCGTTGCGCTCCCTCAGATCTATGGCCGCGGTGATGGCGAGCAGCAACGCCACATAGGTGACGACGGCCGCGACCGCCGTGACGGTCCGGTTCAGCGTTCTCACGCCGGGACTCTCACTCTGAGCTGCGGCAGCATCCTGCCTGGAACTGACCCGGACGCGATCTCGCCGACGCGTTCGGCCCCCATCCTCAGGTAGAAGCCTTCCGCGAACGGCTCGGCGTCGATGTCGAGCTGCTCGTGCCCCAGTTCCCGCGCGGTGGCCAGCGCGTCCTCCCACAGCACCCGCCCCAGCCCGGTGCCGATCGTGTCCGGCCTGACCCACAGGTTGCCGAGCTCGCCCACCGGTGGGGAGCCGTCGACGCTGTAGAACCCGGTCACCGCCCCGTGCTCCTCGGCGACCACGATGTGCCGCCGGGCGACGTCATCGCCGGTGAAGGTCAGCTCGGGCCGGCACGCCTCGATGAAGGAGTCGTCGTAGCCCCAGAAAGCCTTGGCGGCCAGTGCCAGTTCGGTCAGCGTGCCCGCCTCGTCCGGCAGAGCGCGTCGCAGGATGGTCACGCGCCCACGTTACGGCCGGGTGATCGCCGCCAGCATGAGTTCACGGATCTCCGTCGCGATCTCGTCCACCGCGAGCGGCGGCTGGTGCGCCTGCCACTCCCGCAACAGCCCCGTGATCGCCCCGACCAGCGCGATCGCCGTCAGCCGGTACGACCGCTGCGGCGCGACACCGGCAGCGGCCGCTCGCAGCGCCTCCGACTCGATGAACTCCGCCCACGTGTTCACCCACCGCACGTGCTGCTGCTCGATCTCCGCGTTCACCCCGACGGCCTCCACGTAGTTGAGGCGCGGCGCACGGGGATCGGCGGTCACGGTGCGCACGAAGACGTCCAGCAGGGTCGCGACGCGGGTCTCGACGTCCGCGGTCCCCAGTTCGGTGAGCGCCGTGCGGACCTCGGTGAACGCCGTGGCGTTGATCAGGTCGTGCAGCTCGCGGAGCAGGTCCTCCTTCGAGGCGAACTCCTCGTAGAAGTTCCGCGTGGAGACCCCGGCCTCGGTGCACAGCTCGGTGATCCTGGTGGCCGCGAAGCCCGTGCTGGTGAACAGCGCCAGACCGGCCTGCAGCAGCTTCGCCCGGCGGTCAGCCTTGCGCTGCTCGGGTGATACGCCGGCGTAGGCACGGGCCACTGGAGGTGCTCCAATCTGGTAACTCGGGTTGTCAGATTACGACGGCGCAACCTCGCGCGCACCCCAGGCGTCTAGACCTTTACGCGGGGACTCAGCTGCCGGTCGCGCTCTTCTCGAGCGCCGGGCAGCCACCGGTGGTGTAGCGGGTGTCGTACTCGAAATGCCACTGCTCGTTTTCGTAACGGCGGCACCAGCCGAGGGTGCTGCCGTTTTTCTCGACCCATTGTGCCGATTCGATCGGCTGGATGTCGACGGCATATCCGTGCACGTGCGCCGAGCGGTCCGGCGGGTTCAGCACATAACGCGACGCGAGTTCTTCGGTGCCGAACTTCTTGACCGCCTCGTCGAACTCCTTCCGCTGTTGCTGACGGCTGCGCTTGCCGTCGTTCAGGCAGAGGAAAGCGCCCTGCTCAGAGGCCCTGGCGCGCAACGACCTCCAGGCTTTCAGCACATCGGGACGCAGGCCGTCGGGCACCTCGTCCAGGTAGCGCGCGTCGATTGTGCACTTCGGTCCGTCGGCTGGCCCTGGCACTTCCTCGACGATCGCGAGCGGCTTTCCCGGATGCCGGTCGAACACGAGCGTCAATCTGCCCAGGTAACCCAGCGCGGCGCCGGTGGAAACCACGAGTGTGACGATCAGCAGCGCGCCGAACACGACACGTCTGGAGGTCTTGGACATGATTTCGATAATACGTGTGCGCGCAACGTCGTCGGTCAGCAACCCGTAACAGTCCGTCGGCAGCTGTGTCGCGGTGAACGTGTCGCAGCACACAGCCGTTCGGCCCAATCACGCTTTCGGCGGAGCGTGTGAATGTGATCGGTGAACGTTTCCTGGCCCCTTTCGCGGCGACGAAACATGATGGCAACATCTGCGTCGGCCGAGAACCGGCCCGTTTTTGTGAGGTCTCAGGAGGACCGCTTTCATGTCCGGCCGCATTCTTGCGTTCGTTGCAGTGCTCGTCTCGCTTCTCGCCTTCGCCGGCACCGCGCAGGCAGCCCCGGCTCAGCACCGGGGAACCGCGCTGGTGCTCACCGTCCAGTACTCGGACGTCGAGGACAACGCCTTCAAGGCAACCGTCCTGACCTGCGAACGAGGCGACAACCACCCGCGCAGGGCCCTCGCCTGCGCGACGCTCGCCTCCACTGGTGCCGACCTGCGGGCCATGTCCTCGGACGACCGCGCCTGCACGTTCATCTACGCGCCGGTCGAGGTGTCCATGTTCGGCTTCTGGCGAGGTGAACCGGTCACCCAGGTTCACACGTACCCGAACTCGTGCGTCATGCTGGCGCACACCGGTGCTGTGTTCGATTTTTAGTTTCGATCACGGCACCGGCCATTAATGTGCAGCGGGGCGCGGCAGGGGCGCCCCGCTGCACATTTTCTTACGCGTGAAATGGGTGTTGCGCCGAATGGCGGCTCAGGCGCCGCGCGTGCGAGGGTGTGATCATGGCCGCCATCTCGCGCTTCCCGCTGCTGTCCTGGACGACCATCACCCCCGTGCTCGGCGTGCTGCTGCTCGTCGTGGCCTGGGGGCGTGACCTCGCCCCCGTGCTCGTCGCACTGGTCGCCGTCGTGCTCGCCGCGACCGTGCTGGCCGCCGTGCACCACGCCGAGGTCGTCGCGCTGCGGGTGGGGGAGCCGTTCGGATCACTGGTCCTCGCGGTCGCGGTCACGATCATCGAGGTGGCCCTGATCGTCACGCTGATGGTGTCCGGCGGCCCCGAAGCGTCTTCTCTCGCCCGCGACACGGTGTTCGCCGCGGTCATGATCACCACGAACGGCATCGTCGGCATCGCCTTGCTGCTGGGCGCTTTGAAGCACGGCACCACGTTGTTCAACGCCGAGGGCAGCGGCGGCGCGCTCGCCACGGTGATCACGCTCGCCACCCTGACGCTCGTGCTGCCGACGTTCACGACCACGACACCCGGCCCCGAGTTCTCCGGCCCGCAGCTCGCGTTCGCCGCACTCGCTTCCCTGGCCCTGTACGCGATGTTCGTGTTCACCCAGACCGTCCGGCACCGCGACTTCTTCCTGCCGGTCACGGAGGAAGGCGTGATCGAGACCGAGGAACACGCCGAAGCGCCGTCCGCCAAGGCCGCCCTGGCGTCGCTCGGCTTCCTGCTCGTCGCGCTGATCGCCGTGGTCGGCCTCGCGAAGATCGAGTCACCCGCGATCGAGGCGGGTGTGCGCGCGGCGGGGTTCCCGCAGTCGTTCGTCGGCGTCGTGATCGCCCTGCTGGTGCTGCTGCCCGAGACGATCGCCGCTGCCCGCGCGGCGTTGCGCGACCGCATCCAGACCAGCCTCAACCTCGGCTACGGCTCGGCGATCGCGAGCATCGGCCTGACGATCCCGACCATCGCGCTGGCCACCGTGTGGCTCGACGGTCCGCTGCTGCTCGGGCTCGGCTCGACGCAGATGATCCTGTTGCTGCTCACGGTTCTGGTCAGCGTCCTGACCGTGGTGCCGGGCCGCGCGACCAGGCTGCAGGGTGGCGTGCACCTGGTGCTGCTGGCGGCGTTCCTGTTCCTCGCCGTCAATCCGTAGGCGTTCCCTCAAGGTGTGAATCCATAAAGCCGAAGAGCCTATTGCGGCGTTACGACGTTCGGTCCTACATTGCGGTAACGCCGGTTACCACAAAGGGGTCCAACGATGCAGCTCCGTGCCGTGCTCGCCGCCGTTCTCCTGTTATCCGCCCTGGTCACACCCGCTGCCGCGGCCGCGCCGGGCGATCTGGTCAGCAGCAGGGAGGTGGCGTGGCATCCGGAGCCGCTGCGACTCCTGCCCGCCCCGGTCAAGGCCTACGACATCCGCTACAACTCGACGTCCGCGACCGGCACGAGCACCGTCGTGTCCGGCATGGTGCTCGTCTCGCCGCTGCCGTGGACCAACGGCCCGCGCCCGATCGTCGCCTACGCCATGGGCACGCAGGGAATGGGCGACCAGTGCGCGCCGTCGCAGCAGCTGCAGAACGGCACCGAGGTCGAGATCGCGTTCCTCTCGCAGGCCATGTTCAACGGCTGGGCGGTCGCCGTCACGGACTACGAAGGCCTTGGCACGCCAGGAGATCACACCTACGCCGTGGCCCGCTCGGAAGGCCGCGCACTGCTGGACGTCGCACGGGCGGCTCAGGAGGTTCCCGGTCTGTCCGCGGCCGCCCCGGTCGGCGTTTTCGGTTACTCGCAAGGTGGTCAGGCCGCGTCGGCCGCCGCTGAGCAGTGGAAGTCTTATGCGCCTTCGCTGAACGTCGTCGGCGTCGCGGCCGGTGGTGTGCCGGCCGACCTGAACGCGGTCGCGAAGTTCAACGACGGCAACGCCGGTTCCGGCCTGGTGTTCGCAGCTGCCGCCGGGTACGCCGCGGCCTACCCCGAACTGCCGTTGACCGACGTGTTGAACGCCCGCGGCAAGCAGGTCATCGACCAGATCCGCGGCTCGTGCGTCGCCGAGATCGCCCTGGTGGCACCGTTCACGCGCCTGAACTCGCTGACCACCCAGCCGGACGTCATCCAGAACCCGTTGTGGCAGAAGCGTTTGGCGGAGAACACGCTCGGCTCGGTCAAGCCCGCCGCACCCGTGTACCTCTACCACGGCACGCTGGACGAGCTCATCCCGTTCGCCGTCGGGCAGAAGCTGCGCTCGCAGTGGTGCTCACTCGGCGCGGACGTGCAGTGGACGGCGCTTCCGTTGCTGGGACACGTGAGCGCGGTCAGCGCGTGGGGCTCGAACGCGCTGCTCTGGCTCGGCGACCGCTTCGCCGGGAAGGCCACGCGCCCTAACTGCTGATGATCGCGGCGGCCAGGGCGGGGAACCAGGCCACCGGGGCGAGGAAGCCGTGTGCGAGCAGCAACACCGTACTTCGTGCCCGCCGCGATGCCTGCGACGTGCGTGCCGTGACCGTTGTCGTCCTGCGCGATC
>NZ_JBEXPJ010000198.1:0-15626 GCF_040611995.1 Lentzea sp. NPDC006480 | reverse complement strand
GAAGGGCGCATTCATCCGCGTGAGGTGGATGAATGCGCCCTTCATCGACGTGGGCCGGGACAGCCTGCGCACGGTGACACAAGTCGCCCGCCGACAGGCGGCCAGACTCAGCCCACAACCCCAGCCCGATCACTGAACCGAGGCGTAGGAGAAACCCCGACCACAGGCGGCTCAGCAAACTGAGTGTTGTAAAGATCCGCGTACCGACCCTCAGCCGACATCAACTCGGTGTGCGTTCCCCGCTCCACGATCTCCCCGTGCTCCAACACCAAGATCTGATCAGCAGCCCGAATAGTCGACAACCGGTGCGCGATCACCAACGAGGTCCGCCCGGCCAACGCCTCAGTCAACGCCTCCTGCACAGCAGCCTCGGACTCCGAGTCGAGGTGCGCAGTGGCCTCATCGAGGATCACGACGCGAGGCTTGGCCAACAGCAGACGAGCAATCGTCAACCGCTGCCTCTCCCCACCAGACAGCCGATACCCACGCTCCCCGACCACGGTGTCCAACTGGTCCGGCAACGACGCCACGAGCTCCAACAACCGGGCCCGCCGCAACGAGTCCCACAACTCGTCATCAGAAGCCCCTGGCGCCGCATACTCCAAGTTCGCCCGAATCGTGTCGTGGAACAGATGCCCGTCCTGGGTAACCACCCCGACAGTCGACCGCAGCGCCTCGAACGTCAGATCCCGAACGTCCACATCAGACAGTCGAACCGCCCCAGAATCAACGTCGTACAACCGAGGCACCAGCGAAGCAAGCGTCGACTTCCCCGCCCCGGACGACCCGACAAGCGCAACCAGCTGCCCGGCCTCAGCCTTGAAGCTGATGCCGTGCAACACCTCCTCGCCCCCACGAGTGTCCAAAGTGGCCACAGACTCCAGCGAAGCCAGCGACACCTTGTCCGCGGCGGGATAAGCGAAGCGAACGTCGTCGAACTCGACCGACACGGCCCCACCAGGCAGCCCTCGCGCGTCAGCGCGCTCCTCGATCATCGGCTTGAGATCCAAGATCTCGAACACCCGCTCGAACGACACCAACGCCGTCATCACGTCAACGCGAGCGTTCGCCAAAGCAGTCAGCGGCGCGTACAACCGGGTGAGCAGCAACGCCAGCGAAACCACGGTGCCCGCGGCCAGATGCCCGGTCAGCGCCAAGTACCCACCCAGCCCGTACACCAACGCCTGAGCCAACGCGGACACCAGCGTCAGCCCGGTCATGAACCACCGGGTGGCCATCGCGGTCCGGATCCCGATGTCCCGGACCTTCGCGGCCTTGTCCGAGAACTCGGCTTCCTCGCGCTCCGGCCGCCCGAACAACTTCACCAGCGTCGCCCCTGGCGCCGAGAACCTCTCGGTCGACTGAGTGACCATGGAGGCGTTCAACGTGGAGGCCTCGCGCTGCATGTCCGCCATCCGCCGCCCCATCCGCTTGGCGGGCAGCACGAACACGGGCAGCAACACCAGCGCCAACGCGGTGACCTGCCAGGACAGCGTGAACATGACGCCGAGCGAGAGCGCCAGCTGGATGATGTTCGTGACGAACCCGGACAGCGTGGACGTGAACGCCCGCTGAGCCCCGATCACGTCGTTGTTCAGCCGGGAGACCAGCGCACCGGTACGAGTGCGGGTGAAGAACGCGACCGGCATCTTCTGCACGTGCCCGAACACCGCACGCCGCAGGTCGTAGATCAGCCCCTCGCCGATGCGGGTGGACTGCCACCGCTCGACCACGCCCAGCCCGGCGTCCACGACGGCGACCAGCGCGATGACCACGGCCAGCCACACCACGACCGACGGCGCGGACCCGCCGACGATCGCGTCGACCACCCGGCCGGCCAGCAGCGGAGTGGTCACCGCGAGAACTGACGAGATCACCGTCAGCAGCAGGAAGAAGAGGAGCTTCGCCCGGTGCGGCCCGGCGAAGGCCAGCACGCGCCGGAAGGTGCCGCGGCGCACCTTGGCAGGCGCGTCCGTGGTCACCCCCATCATGAATCGCCAGGAGCTGTAACCGTCCACGCCCTATAGAACAGCACATGGGTCTGACAATTCCCTGACCTGGGAGAATTCAGCCCTGGGCGGACAGTGCGGCCAGCGCGTTGATGCGGCGCAGCTGAGCGGCGCGCTCCACCGCGAGCTGCGAGTCCAGGGACGGCCCGGCAGCCGCCGAAGCGATCAGGGCGAGCGTCTCGGAAACAGCACCCGGCAACGGCTTCAGAACCGAAGCCACCAAGGACTCGACGGCGGAGTCCAGGTCGGCCAAGGGCACGACGGAGTTCGCGAGGCCCATCTGCAACGCCTCCGCTGCCGGAACCCGGCGAGAGGTCACGCAGATCTCGGCCGCGCGCGAGTACCCCACGAGTCGCACGAGAGGCAGCGTCCCGCCGAGATCGGGCACCAGACCCAGCCCGGTCTCGGCCATGCAGAACTGCGCGTCCTCGGCGAGCACGCGGAAGTCGCACGCCAGCGCCAACTGGAAGCCCGCGCCGATGGCATGCCCCTGCACCGCGGCGATCGTCACGCGTGCCGGGTCGCTCAGCCAGGTGAACCCGGCCTGATAGGTTGCGATCTTCGCGTCCGCCTCCGCGGCAGGCAAAGACAACATTCCCGGCAGGCCGCCGGGTTCGCCGTCGACGGGCTCACCGGTGAACATGCGCCGGTCCAGCCCCGCCGAGAAGGCACGGCCGGAACCCCGGACGACCACGACGCGGACGTCCGGGTCCAGCTGATCACCGATGTGCCGCAACGCCGCCCAGGTGGCGGGCGTCTGTGCGTTGAGCACGTCAGGACGATCGAGCGTCACGGTCGCGAGAGGCCCCGAAATAGCGAGCCGAACACCACCGCGCTCGAGCACACCAGCGTCGATAGCGGGCACTGGCATGGTGATTACCTCCGGCGGACTAGAAGCTAGTTACCGGAGAGTAGCAGTCTGGGTTGTGGCTACTTCTTCTTCGTCCGGGTGGCGCCACCGCGACCGCGCAGCGTGACGCCGGATTCCGACAGAACCCGGTGCACGAAGCCGTAGGAACGCCCGGTGCTTTCAGCCAAAGCCCGGATGCTCGCGCCCTTTTCGTACTTCTTCTTCAGGTCAGCGGCCAGCTTGTCCCGCGTGGCGCCGGTGATCCGGGCACCCTTCTTCAGGTCAGCCACCTTGTCCCGCCTTCCGTACGAGCAGGTCGGGCCGTTCTACGGCCCCTGTCGTCGCAATGATCGAACAGGAACCGGCAGAACGCCAGGTGATCAAGCAAAGAGATCGCCGAACGGTCGATTCGATCACACTCAGTTGATCACAGAGCGCGTACGGTAATCCTTTGAGGGGTGGAGATCACGCGAGCTGCACGAGCTCGAGGTAGTCCTCCGACCAATGATCCTCGGTGCCGTCGGGCAGCAGGATCACTCGCTCGGGCTCCAAAGCCTCGACCGCGCCGGGGTCGTGCGTCACGAGAACGACCGCGCCCTCGTACCGCCGCAGCGCGTCGAGAACCTGCTCGCGCGAGGCCGGGTCGAGGTTGTTGGTGGGCTCGTCGAGCAGCAGCACGTTCGCGGCCGACGACACCAGACCGGCGAGCGCCAGTCGCGTCTTCTCGCCACCGGACAACGTGCCCGCGGGCTGGTCGAGCTGCTCGCCGGTGAACAGGAACGTGCCGAGCAACGACCGCAGCCGCTGCTCCTGCTCGTCCGGCGCCATGTGCCGGATGTTCTCCCACACCGACGCGTTGTGGTCGAGCGTCTCGTGCTCCTGCGCGAAGTAGCCGATCTTCAGGCCGTGGCCTGGCACGACCTTGCCCGCGTCCATCTTCTCGCTGCCGCCCAGCAACCGCAGCAACGTCGTCTTGCCGGCACCGTTGAAGCCGAGCACGACGACGCGGGAACCCTTGTCGATGGCCAGGTCCACGCCGGTGAAGATCTCCAGCGAGCCGTAGGACTTGCTCAGACCCTCTGCCATCAAAGGAGTTTTGCCGCACGGGGCGGGCGCCGGGAAGCTGATCTTCGCGACCTTGTCGCTCTGGCGCACCTCGTCGAGACCGTCGAGCAGCTTCTGGGCGCGCTTCGCCATGTTCTGCGCCGCAACGGCCTTCGTGGCCTTCGCGCCCATCTTGGCGGCCTGCGTCATCAACGCGCCGGCCTTCTTCTCGGCGTTGGCGCGCTCACGGCGACGGCGCTTCTCGTCCGTCGCACGGGCTTCGAGGTACTTCTTCCAGCCCAGGTTGTAGATGTCGACCTCGCCGCGAATGGCGTCGAGGAACCACACCTTGTTCACCACGTCGTCGAGCAGCTCCACGTCGTGCGAGATCACCACGAGCCCACCGTCGTGCGACTTGAGGAAGCCCCGCAGCCACGTGATCGAGTCGGCGTCGAGGTGGTTCGTCGGCTCGTCGATCAGCAGGATCGTGCTCGACTTGGCGCCGATGCCCGCCTCGGACGCGGCGAACAGGATGCGCGCCAGCTCGACACGACGGCGCTGACCACCCGACAGCGTCTTGAGCTGCTGCTCCAGCACGCGGTCCGGCAGGCCGAGGTTCGAGCAGATGCGGGCGGCCTCGGACTCGGCGGCGTACCCGCCGAGCGCCGCGAAGCGCTCCTCGAGCTTGCCGTACTTGGTGACGGCGACCTCGAGCTCGTCGGGGTCGACCAGCTCGGCCATCTTCGACTGGGCCTTCTCCATGTCGCGGAGCAGCTGGTCGAGGCCGCGCGCGGACAGCACGCGGTCCTTGGCGATGACCGACAGGTCGCCCTCGCGCGGGTCCTGCGGCAGGTAGCCGAGCTCGCCCTTGCGCGTGATGTCGCCGCCGTAGGGCTGGCCCTCACCCGCGAGGACGCGCAGGGAAGTGGTCTTGCCGGCACCGTTGCGGCCCACGAGGCCGATCCGGTCGCCGGGCTGAACGCGCAGGTTGGCGCCACTCACGAGAATGCGTGAGCCCGCGCGCAACTCCATGTCAGTTGCGGTGATCAAGAGAAACTCCGAGCAGAAATTGGTCCGGGCATGACAAGGGATGGCACGTCCGGGTCGGCCTACTCGAGGAGGATCACGGGAACCATCCTACGGGGTCGCGACCATCGAATTTCCCACCTGTGGCCAGACGCATAGATTTGCCGGCCATGAGCGAAGACTTCTCCGGCAAGACGGCGCTGGTCACCGGCGCGTCCCGCGGCATCGGCCTCGGCATCGCGCGCGAGCTGCTCTCCCGCGGCGCCGCCGTCACCATCACCGGCCGCAAGGCCGACCAGCTCGCCGAGGCGGCGCGGGAGCTCGGCGGCAAGGTGCTCACGATCCAGGGCAACGCGGGCGACGACGCCTCGCGCGAGGAGGTCGTGGCGCGCACGGTCGAGGAGTTCGGCAGCCTCGACGTCCTGGTCAACAACGCCGGCATCAACCCGCAGTTCGGCTTCCTGATGGACGCCGACCTCAACGCCGTCCGGAAGATCTTCGACGTCAACGTGGTGGCAGCGCTCGGTTTCACCCAGCTCGCCTGGAAGGCCTGGATGGGCGAGCACGGCGGCGCGGTCGTGAACATCGCGTCGGTCGGCGGCATCCGGTCCACGGGCGTGATCGCCGCGTACGGGGCCTCCAAGGCGGCGCTGATCCGCCTCACCGAGGAGCTGGCGTGGCAGCTCGGCCCGAAGGTGCGCGTGAACGCCGTCGCGCCCGCCGTGGTGAAGACGAAGTTCGCCGAGGCGCTGTGGAGCGGCCGCGAGGAAGCCGCCCAGGCGTACCCGATGAAGCGCTTCGGCACGCCCGAGGACGTCGCCTCGCTCGTGGCCTTCCTCTGCTCGGACGGCGCTTCGTGGATCACCGGCGAGACCGTGCGCGTCGACGGCGGCATTCTCGCGACCGGCACCGCTGGTTAGTCCGGGGAAACACCGAGCACGTCGAGGAACGCGGCCGCGGCGGGAGTGAGCCCGGCCGCGCTCCACACCAGGTGCTCCACGCGTGCCGGCCCGTTGGTGATCGGCAGGGTCACCACCCCGCTCAGCCGTGGCGTGTACCGCGACGGCAGCACCGCGACACCGAGTCCTTCGCGCAGCAACCCGGCCATCAGCTCGGCGGTGGTGACCTCGAACGCCACCTCGCGGTGCAGCCCGGCCGCGGCGAACGCCTGATCGGACTGCATGCGTCCGGGCGAACCCGCGGGGAAGTCGACGAACAGTTCGCCCGCGAGCGTCTGGAGATCGGTTTTCGGTTGCCCCGCAAGGGGATGCGACGGCGCCACCACGGCAACGTGATCGTCGCGCCCCAGCTCGTGCCCGCGCACGCCCTCGGGCTGAGAGCCGAGCGGCAGCCCGAGGAACGCCAGATCAACCGCACCCGACCGCACCTGCTCGACGAGCTCGTGGCTCGGCGCCATCCCCAAAGCGACCCTCACCTGCGGATACCTCTCGCGGAACACCTTCAGCGCGGCGGGCAGGTCGACAGCGGCAACGGTCGGGATCACCCCGACCACGACCCGTCCGCGCACCTCCCCCACCGCCGCCGCGACCTCGGCCGCCGCCCGTTCCGCGGCGGCGAGGCACTGGCGGGCCGACGGCAGGAACGCGGCACCCGCCGGGGTCAGCCGGACGCTGCGGCTCGTGCGGTCGAACAACCGGGCGCCCAACGAGCGTTCGAGCCGCGCGATCTGGTGGCTCAACGCCGACTGCACCACGAGGCACTGCCGGGCCGCCTTGGTGAAGCTGCCGGTCTCGGCCACCGCCAGGACGTACCGCAGCTGCTGGAGCTCCATCGATCTATCTTGAATCACGATGGATCGGATGAAAAGCATGTGTTGGACTCATCGATCTACCGGCCGAACACTGGGGAACGTGAGAAACCACTTCCGCACCGCGCTCGCCGCGTTCGCACCGGTCGTCTGGGGTTCGACCTATGTCGTGACGACCGAGCTGCTGCCCGCCGGTCATCCGCTCTTCGCCGGTCTGCTCCGTTCCTTGCCCGCAGGCCTCATCGCGCTGGCGATCACCCGCACCCTGCCGCACGGACAGTGGTGGGCCAGGGCCGCCGTCCTCGGCGTGCTCAACATCGGCCTGTTCTTCCCGTTCCTGTTCATCGCGGCCGAGCGCCTGCCCGGCGGCGTCGCGGCCACCCTGGGCGCCGCACAACCGCTCGTGGTCGCGGCGCTGGCGGTCGGCGTGCTGAAGGAGAGTCCCTCGGCGTGGCGGTTCGCGTGGGGCGTGACCGGCCTGATCGGCGTCGGACTGGTGGTCCTAGGCCCAGCCGCCGGGTTCGACGTGATCGGCGTCCTGGCCGGACTCGGTGGCGCCGCGACGATGGCGCTCGGCGTGACGCTGACGAAGAAGTGGGGCAGGCCTGCCGAGGCGAGCCCGACGACGTTCGCGGCCTGGCAGCTGAGTGCGGGCGGCCTGTTCCTGGTGCCGGTGACGTTCCTGTTCGAGGGCGCGCCTCCGGCGATCGACCTCCCGGCCGCGCTCGGTTACCTGTGGCTCGGCGGCATCGGCGGCCTGCTCGCCTACGTGCTGTGGTTCCGCGCGATCACGACCCTGCCGGTCACGTCGGTGTCGATGCTCGGCCTGCTCTCGCCGATGGTCGCCGCGGTGCTCGGTGTGGTGGTGCTCGGCCAGATGCTGAACCCGTTGCAGCTCCTCGGTTTCGCACTCGCCCTGGCCGCGATCGTGGCCAGCCAGCGTCCGGCACCCGTGCTCGCCGAGGCGGCGCTCCGATGAAGCTCGCCGTCGTCGGCGCCGCCGGCATGGTCGGGTCGCGCGTGGTGGCGGAGGCTTTGCTACGCGGACACGACGTGACGGCGGTGTTCCGCAACCAGCTGCCCGAGATTCCAGGAGTGCGTGCCGTACGAGGTGATGCGACCGACCGCGAGCTGATGGAGGGCCTGCTGTCCGGAGTGGGCGGTCTCGTCGCCGCGACCCGGCCGCGACCGGGCGACGAGGCAGCCGCCGGTCCGGCGACCAAGGCGTTGCTGGACGCCGCACACGCCACCCGGACCAGGATCATCGTGGTGGGCGGCGCTGGTCCGTTGCACTCACCGAACGGTGGTCTCGTCATCGACGACGACCGTTACGTGCCACGGCACATCCGTCCCATCGCGGCGGCCAGCGTGCACCAGCTTGAGGTGTGCCGAGCGCACTCAGCGGACTGGGTCTACGTCAGCCCGCCCGCGCTGCTCGAACCGGGCGAGCGCACCGGCACCTACCGGCGCGGCTCGGATGTGCTGCTGACCGGCCCGTCCCGGATCTCGGCCGAGGACCTGGCCGTGGCGATCCTCGACGAGCTCGCGGAACCGGGCTCCGACCGGCACTTCACGGTCGCGCGCTGAGATCCAGGCTGAGGACCACCTCGCCGTCCGCGTCGATCTCACCCGTCGGCACGAAGCCGTAGCGGCGGTAGAACGGCTCGGGGCAGCCCTCCCCCGGCACGCAGCTGGTGATCAGCTCGGTCGCCCCGGCTGCGCGGATCCGCCTCACGACCTCGTCGAGGATCGCCGTGCCGTAACCGCGCCCCTGCTGCTGCGCGTCGACGAGCAGCCGCCACAGGAAGTACGGCCCGCGCATCTCCGGCCCGGGAACCAGGTTCCAGCTCACCATCACGAACCCGACCGGCACGTCGCCGTCGTAGACCGCGCGGAACCACGGTTTCGCCTCGGGATGCCTCTCCGCGTCCCGGAAGGAGTTCTCGACGGACGCGACGAACCGTTCCTGGGCGGGGTGCACGCGCAGGGCGACCACGGCGTCGCGGTTGGCGTCGGTGATCTCGACGAGCTTGATCTGAGCAGTCATAGCGGAATTGTGCTGGTGCCGATCGATCAACGGGACGTCTGCGGCGTGGAGACCAGCGACGAGAACGACGGGCTGAACGTCGTCTGCGGGTTGGTCTGCGGTGGGGTGCCCGGCGTCGACTGCGGGCTGGGCAACGTCGTCGACTGGGTCGGCGGCACGTTCGGCCGGGTCGAGCCCGGCGGCTGCACGGTCGTCGGCGGGTACTCCGGCGTGGTCGGCAACGGTGTTTCGGTCGGCTGCGGCGAGGTCGTCATCGACGGCCCCGGCGGTGTCGCGGGTTCCGGCGGCGTCGCGGCCGGCAGCACGGCGAGCGCCACGGCCACGACGCCCACGGTCGCGAGCCCCGTGCCGACCACGGCGATCGTGCGCCGCCGGGTCCGGACGGCCTGGCCGCGGTGGATCAGGTCGGCGGCCGTGACGGCACGCGGTGGCGCCTCTTCCGCGTGCAGAGCGGAGAAAGTCGCCCGCAGGTCGTCTTCGCGAACCATCACACCTCCAGCCTCAACTGATCGAACTCCGGCCCCAGCTTGCGCCGCAACGTCTCCAGGCCCTTGCTGCTCTGCGACTTCACCGTGCCCGTCGAGCAGTTCAGCGCAGTCGCGGTGTCCTCGACGCTGAGATCGTGCCAAAAGCGCAGCACGAGCACAGCGCGTTGCCGTGCGGGCACGGCGGTGAGCGCCTGCCACACCACCAGCCTGTCCTCCGCCCCTGCAGCAGAGGACAGGCCTTCTGGGGGTGCGTCAGTCAGCTTCTCCCTGCGCCAGCGCACTTTGCGGCGTTCAGCCAGGAACGTCCGCACGACGATCTGACGCAGGTACGGTTCCAGCCCCGACCGGTCCGCGAGCCTGGGACCGGCCAGGTAGAGCTTCAAGAACGCCGACTGCATCACGTCTTCCGCTTCATGCCAGTTGCCGCACAACAAGAACGCGGTGAAGCGCATCGAGTCGGCGCACCGGTCGAAGCAGTCGGTGAACTCGGCCTCCCAGTTCAGCGGTGACTCCTCACCGGGCCGGGGTCGACGAGACCGGCGGCGTCGTCGGGATCGTGGAGGACGGCGACGGCGGCGTCCACGTCGTCGGCGGGTACTGCGGGGTCGTCGGCAGCGGCGTCGGCTGGACCGACGTGCTCGGCGGGTACTCCGGCCTGGTGGTGGTCGGCTGCGGTGGCGCGGTCGTCGGCGGGTGCTCGGGCGTGGTCGGCAGCGACGAGGGCGGAGCGGTGGTGGGCGGGTACGGCGGCGTCGTCGGCAGCGAGGTGGGCGGCCGCGGAGCCGAGGTCGTGGGCGGAGCATCCGGCGAGCCGCCACCGCTCAGCGCCAGCGCGGGCACGGCGATGCCGACACCTCCCAGCACGACCGCTCCCGCCACGATCATCATTCGTTTGCGCACTTCGCGACTCCAGCATGTCCGGTGGCGCCTGGTCAGGCACCCTCACCCGTATCCATGCGGCCGGCCTCACCTTCGGTTGCCCCTGTGTCCTGGATCACGATCTCGACACACCGGGCCCGCTCGGCGGCCTCGTCGAGAATCGCGCGCCGCGGTTCGGGGACGTCCAGCACCCGGTCCTCGGCCTTGCCGAAGACGTCTCGCAGCCTGCGATCGTTGCGCAACACGTCGAGCGCCTGCCAGTCGCCGCCGAGCACCACGCTGTCCAGCTGGGCGAGCCTCGGCACCAGCACCCGGAACACGTCGTCCGCGGCGGCCTGCAGCGCGACGCGGGCCTGCCCCTCGCGCCGCCGGGCGAACCGCTGCTGCGACCACCCGCCGGCCCTGATGCGGCCGTGCACCTGCTTGCGGTCAGTGGCCGACACCTCGACCTTGCCGCCGTTCGCCACCCCGACGCTGTGCCCGCCGAGCCGCACGAGGATCAGGCCGATCCGGCGCGGTGTGGTCAGATTTTCAATCACCTCTTCCACAGAGGTACCGCCGCGCGTCTTGAACGTGGCCGTGGCGCCGTCCTCGGCGGTGATGCGCACGTGGTCGTCGACGCGGGTCTGGATGGCGCCGTGCCGCTCCGCGAACCTGGCGATCCAGCCCTCGACGCGTTCCGGCTCGACCTCGACGGCCCGTCCGCCGGGAACCGGCCGGACCCGGCTCACCTGACCGCCACCCACACGGGCACGCGGTAGCCGCTCTCGTGCGGCGAAAGTCGTTGAACGCTCATGAACCCGGCGGCGTTCAGCGCCTCCTCCATCTCGGCGGCGGGGAGGACCCTGTGCCGCGTGGAGGCCGATCCGGCGATCTCCCACCCCGAGGTACCCCTCAGCAGCGTCACGACCTCCAGGCCGTAAGACAGGCCGTCGGGAGCCCAGTCCCAGAGCTGCACCGTGACCCGGTCACCGTTCACCTTGGGCGGCGGCGCGGTCGGCCGGAGCGCGCCGAGCCGGTCGAGCTCGGGCACGGCCGCCACCAGGACACCGCCAGGTCTGAGCGACGCGTGGGCGAGCATGAGGATGTTCGCGAGGGATTCCTCGTGCGCGAGCCTGGGCAGCAGGTCGTCCGTCGCCCGCACCGCGTCCACCTGGACGCCGGGAACAACGTCGAGCAGGTCGACGACCGCGTGCGGACCGGGTCCGAGCACCGCGCCGGCCACGGAGGTCAGCACGTCGAGGTCGTTCACCGTGCACACACTAGAGCCAGCCCGATACGGGCCGTGAACGGCACGTAAATGTTACTGATCGGTTCGGAATGCTTGACAGATGGGTCTCGAAAGCGTGAACTCATCAACCGTATGGATTAACCATTGACTCCATCCGGCTCCGACCAGCGATGTTCACGGACGGGTAGGGTCACTGGGGCGTGATCTTATGACAGCGGGGAGTCACCATGACGACTGCTGCCGGTCGACCAACACTGACCGTTGACGACACTGACTCAACGGGCCACGGCAGCCTTACGCAACTCTTGACGACGGGACCGTTCCCGGAAGCGTTGAGGGCTGCGATCAAGGCGAGCCGTCTCAGTCTCGACCGCATCCAGCACCGGTTGGCACTGCGCGGCGTGACGATCAGCGTCGCGACGCTCAGCTACTGGCAGTCAGGACGGCGAAGGCCTGAACGCCCTGAATCGCTGGAGGCGCTTCGGCATCTCGAGTCGGTCCTGGGCGTGCCTCAGTCAGGTCTCTCGGCGCTGCTCGGTCCACCTCGTCCGCGAGGCCGCCGTTGCCGCCCGACGACGATGATGCCGATCGACGCCCTCTGGGCGCGTCGTGAGCGGGTCGCGAACCTGCTCTCGAAGGTCGACACGTCCTCCGACCTGAAGCTCGGCAGGATCAGCCAGCACGACCGCATCGAGATCTCTGCCGACGGCGGGCAGAAATCCGTGTGGGTGCGCCAGATCCTCCGCGCCGAGCAGGACGGCCCGGACCGCTGGGCGCTCGTCTTCGAGACCGAGGAGAGCGACGTTCTCCCCGAGATCGTGAACGTGCGCAACTGCCACCTGGGCCGCATCGCCCGCGACCACGAAGCCAACATCATGGTCGCGGAGATGATGTTCGAACGTCCCCTGACGCGCGGCGAAACGCTCATCATGGAATACCAGCTGGTGTTCCCCGAGGGCCACGCACCAAAGGGCAACAACACGTTCGCGCGCAAGTTCCGCCTTCCGGTCCGCGAGTACGTGATCGAGGTCCGCTTCGACGAGGCGAACCTCCCCTCGCGCGTCCAGCAGTACAGCGTCCCGGCAGGCGACGAAACCCCGTCGCGCCGCCGGAACCTGACCCTGGACTCGGGCGGCGGCGTGCACGCGGTGGCGCTCGGCTTCGGTCCCGGCGTCTTCGGCATCCGCTGGGAGTGGCCGAACCGCTAGGTTCTTCTTGTCCGTGAGGGGCGTTTCCCACCAGGGAAACGCCCCTCACGCGTCTATGCACCCGCGTGGGGCTGTCAGCGATGCGAAGGCCTGAAGAAAGGCCCCCAGCAAGCCAGGGGCCTTTCCCTCATCAGCTGACCAACGTCACACCCAGCCGGCAACCTGCAGGGTCACGTTCCGGATCGAGCCCTTGTCCGAACCGACGACGTCCTGGACCTTGAACGTCCAGTTGCCGTCGGCCGGGTCAGCCAGCAGCGAGGACAACGTCCCCGTGGCCGGCTTCCAGGAGCCGGTGAACGGCGCGTCCCCGGCCAGCACGGACGAGAACGACCGCGTCGCCGAGTCGTCGAACACGGCCTGGCAGATGTTGTTGCCGCCTCCGCCGGAGCGCGAGAACAGCGTGACCGACTTGCCGGACGGCGAGGTCAGCGTCCCCACCAGGTCACCGACGAACGTGTGGTCGATGCCCACGGTCGTGGCGCCGTCAGCGGCCGAGCAGGTGGCCCCGTCGATGGAGAACTTCAGGTTCGAAGCCCCGCCGACACCGGTGACCGGCACCGAGATCGACACACCGGTCTGGTCGTTGTCCGGAATGGCCACCGGAGCCCCGGTGTAGGCGAACGACTTGAACTCGCGAGAAGGCTCACCAACCCGGTAGGTGAACGACTCCGCCGTGGGCGAGGTCGCCCCGGAGAAGGTCACCCGAGCGTCCAGCTTGACCGCGGATCCCAGAGCTGCCGTTGCCGGCACGGTCACCTTGAACGTGTTGGAAACCGTTTGCCCGACATCGATGTTGCCGTAGTACTTCGACCGCGGCGCGATGGTCACGCCGGGAGACGAAGTGGTCAGCACGACGGAAGTCGAAGCGGCGGAACCATCTCCGTTGTTCGTCACCGGCACGGTCACCGTGGAAGTGGTACCCGGCTTGAGGTACTGGCTGCCGTCGGCGTCGTTGACGATCGTCGGACGCCCAGCACGGGCCAGCGCCTGCGGGGACGCACCCGTGTAGGCCAGCGCCTTGTCCGCCATCACGATGCCGGCACCGGTGCGGTTGTCCACACCGGACTCGACGATGTCAATTGCCGTGGCGACAAGGGCTTCCTTGACGTCAGCGGGCTTGAGCGTCGGGTTGCCCGACAGGATCAGACCGGCGATCGCGGCGGCGTTCGGGGCCGCGGCCGACGTGCCGAAGAACGGCGAGAAGCCCGGCACCGACGTCGAGACACCGTCAGCCGCGGTGATGTCCGGCTTCTGCCGCGTCTCGGCCAACGGCGTGCCGTCGGGCGCGAAGAACGTCTTGCGCGGGCCGTCGGAGGTGAAGCGCTCCGGCTTCTGCGCGCCGTTGTAGGCCTCCGGGAACGGGCCCTTCGGGTTGGCCGGGTCGCCGGGCTCGAGGTCGAACGGCAGTGCCGCCGCGGCAGGAGCGGCCGCGACCGAGATCGCGCCCTTCGCCGCCGAGTGGCCGCGGGTCATGCCCGGCGTGACGAACTTCTTGAGACCGTCGCTCGAGTCGGCGAAGCGGCCGCCGAACAGCGAGAGGTCGATGTACTTGTCGTCACCGCGGAACTTCACGACCGCGAGGCGCGTGCCGGTGGAGCTCGCCGGGGTGTTGAGGCGCTCGAACGGGTCCTGCGCGCCGTCCTGGTTGTTCTGGCTGAACGTGACGACGTTGCCCTGGGCGTTGACCAGGTAGAGGTCGTAGTCGTTGAACGACTGGCCGAGCGGGTCGGCCCAGTGCAGCGTCACCGGGGTGTCGCCGGAGAAGTTCGACAGCGGGTCGAACAGCTGCTTGGCGTTCGGGTTCGGGTCGAAGTCGTGCGCGGTGCCGGCGAACTTGCCGACGCCCACACCGGAGTCGACGAACTGGCCCTCCCAGTGGCCCGCGGTGCCGTCCGCGACGTTGCCCTGGTTGCCCGCGCTGGAGAAGAACAGCGCGCCGTCCGCGGCGACCGCGTCCACGGCGCGCGCGATGATGCCGTCCTGGAACGGCGACTCGTTGAAGTAGATGACGTCGTCGACGATCACGTCGCAGCCGAGCTGGAAGCGCAGCTTCTTGATGTTGTCGGCGAAGCTCGCGTCACCGTTGAACGCCGTCGCGAAGCCGAGCTCGGCGTTGGGCGCGAGATCGTGCAGGATCTCGAGCATCGCCGTGCCCTCGTCACCGGAACCCTGCTGGCCCGCAAGCACGTCGACCGCGGGCAGCTCGCCCGCCGCCTGCGAGACGCTGAGCGAGTTGACGCCGTCCGACAGCGCGCACAGCTTCACGCCGACACCGGTCACGTGGAACGAGCCACGTGCCGCCTCGGCCGCGTGGGCCTTGTCGCTCTCGCTGACCTTGGCCGCCTGCACCGACATCTGCTTCTCGGCGAGCCGGCGCTCGATCTCGCGGGCCTTGTCCTCCTTGGACGGAGCCTGCTTGCGGTTCTTGTTGTCCCGCTTGTTCTTCACGTCCTGCGTCATCGCGTCGCTGCCCGCCTCGACGCGCGCGACGTCCGAACGTCCGGCGATCTCGGCGAGCTTCGCGAGCGGGACCTCGGCGCGCACGGTGCGGTTCTCTTCGGACACTGCCCGGATCTGTCCGCCCGCCGCGCGGACAGCGTTGACCAGGTCCTCGGAGTACTGCTTGGCGCGGATGTCCACGAGCGTGGTGGCCTTCGACGTCACGGTGACGCCGGTCTGCACCTGCGGCAGAGCACTCGTCCCGATCTGGGTGCGCTTGCGCGCCTCCACGACGAGCGTGCTGTCCACTTTGGACTCAGCTGGGGTGAGCGACTTCTTGATGCTCTGCAGCGCGGCGATTTGAGACGCGGTGCGGTCGGTGATGGTCTTGGCCGCCTTGACCGGATCGGCTTGAGCCGGCGTGACAGCGGTGAGTGCGGCCAGCAGAACTGCGGTACCTGCGGTGACTAACGTCGTGCCTCTTCGAGATCGGCGCACTGGGCTTCTCCCCCGAGCGTTGGCGTGCCCAGATTGAATCCCCACCTGGGCGACGCGGCCTACGACGCGGTGCCGTGTGGATCGACTGTCGAGAGCGTCTGTGCGCCGTGTGCCAAGAAGGCCAAGGCGTTGCGGATGG